>JAGWYX010000664.1 GCA_018969165.1 Verrucomicrobiota bacterium | reverse complement strand
AGCGCCAGCCAGCCGGTCGCCCAGTGCCACCGTTGGACCTGCTGAACCGCGGCCTCAGCATTCAGCCCGATGCCCGTCAATGCCGAGACCGTGATGCGCACCACGTTCGCCGCCCAGGCCGCCAGGATCAGCAGCGGTAAGCTGCCCCAAAACAACCGCGACGTCCGCAATTTCAGATAGGCCAGCACCGTGCCGGCAATTAGCATCGCCTGGAGGCCGTTGACCCCCGAACACGCAGGTTCCACACTCACGGTGAAGCCGGCAACCGAGAGCAACGTGCCCTGGCGGCTCACGTCGAACTGGCACCAGGTCAGGACCCTTTCGGTCGCCGCCGCCCCCGAGAGCCGGAACCACCAGCCGATCCGTTCAAAATCCGTCGCCAGCCAAGGAAACGAAAGCAGCGGCAGGACCAGCAGCTTGGCCGCCTGCGGCCTGGGCTCCGTCCGCGCCGACAACCAACTCCACAGCAAGGCCGTCCAACTGGCACCCAGCACCAAGGTGCTCCCCAGCAGCGCGCCAGCCGGGAAAAGGATCCCTGCCAGCAACGCCGCGCGTGGCTCGCACCAGCCGCCACCAGAGCGCAACCGCCAGGGCCGGTTAAGCCAGGCGAACAGCGGCAGCCCGGTCAGGATGGGCAAGGTGTCCCCCGCGGCGTCGAGCCATCCCAAATCCTGGAGCCAGATGAAGCCGCCGAGCACCACCAGCACCGCCAGCATCCCGTAATCCGGTTTCGTCAACTCGGCTCCCGCAGGTTGCCGAATTCAAGGCCTCTAGCGGCCCTGAGCCGTGAAACTTGTTGTAACCAAGTCAAGATTTAGCACAGTTCTGGTGCAGCAATTCTCGTTTTGGCCCGGAGCGCGGCTCTGTGAGCCGCAGCACCCCCACCCTGCCGTGTCGGTGTGGAAGGCAATTCCAGGCCCCGTCCCCTCGCCGCCGCCGCGGGTCGCAGACCCGCGCTCCAAAGGGAGATTGGCTGGTTCTGACGTCTCTTTCCTCCGCAAGCACTCGATAAGCGAAGCGCGCATAGGGAACGGACGAACGAAAAGAGTGTCGAAGATGCATGGCAAAGGTGACTTGCGGTCCGAGGCGCGCCTCGCCAGGACTCTAAGCCGTTTCCATCGGCGACGGGTGTTTTTTCCGCCGATGCTCCAGCACTAAGCCGGCGGCGCAGAGCCCCAGGAATGTGGCCAGGATGCTCCACGTCGCTGGCTCCGGCACCGGGGCGCGACCGTGATCATGCCCCCAAGCCGACCCGCGGTTGTTGCCATGCCCCTCTTGCGACGGCGGCGGTGGCGGCGGGACGTGGTCGCCCTTCACCCCGGAATTGACCAACGTCCCCCCGTTTTGAACGTTCAATCCAACGTCGGTGTTGATCGACCCGGCCTTGATATCGAGTTGGGCCGATTGACCATTGAGCTGGAGTTGCGAGCCGGCCGCGAGGCTGGTCGTGCCGTCAGGTCCTGCCAGGGCAACGGTGCCCGCCGCCAGAGCCAAGGCGAGCAGGCCCACGGCGGCGCCGCGAGCGCGCCGATTTGCTGCGCGAAGTCTATTCATACTGGTTCCTGTTCTTTGTTTATTGTTTCGCGCCTTTTCCGGCCGGGGTTAAATCACGACCGGTCGGATTCCTAACCGCTGTCAGCTTAAAGTTCGGGCCCCGGAGGTGCAGGTGGGTAGAACCCTAGTTTCAGGCGGAAAAACTCAGTACCGCCGGCCTGGCAACCGACCCCCCGCGACCGGTTTGCGACCGTCACTCGGCGCTCGACTCGCGTGTTCTCCGGAGTAAACATGAGAACCGATGGCGCCCGACTCACTGCTGGTGACCTGGCTGCCCGGGCTGGGATTGGCGCTGGCGCTGGCCTGCCTCTGGGCGGCTTTGCGCGCCGGCAAACGCAAGCGGCTGGTCGATGACCTGCCGACGTCGAAAACCACCGGCGTTTTTATCGGCCTGGTCGAACTCAAAGGCACCGCCGAGGCCGAGATGCCGTTGACCAGTTACCTGGCTGCCACCGCCTGCGTGGCCTATGACTGGAGCATCCAGGAGCACTGGTCCCGCACGGTGATCGAAACCTACACCGACAGCCAGGGGCGACCCCAGACCCGCACGCGCACGGAAAGCAGTTGGACGACGATCGCGCAGGGCAATCAGTGCCTCCCCTTCTACCTTAAAGACGACTGCGGCGTCATCCGCATCGAGCCGGAAGGCGCCCGGCTGGAACCGCAAACGGTGATGGACCAGACCTGCGGCCGCGCTGACCCGCTGTATTACGGCAAAGGCCCCGGGGGAGCGGTCGCCAACTCGGACCATCGGCGACGGTTCCACGAGACCGCGATTCCCCTGCACGCCGCGCTGTATGTAATGGGCCAGGCCCGGGAGCGACCGGACGTGGTGGCGCCCGAGATCGCCCAGGACCGCAATGCCCCGTTGTTCCTGATCTCGACCCGTTCCGAAGCGGCCGTCAGCGCCGAGTTCCGCTGGTCGTTTCTGGGTTGGACGGCCTTGGGGCTGGTGCTGGCGGTGGCGGGCTGGTTCGCACGCGACTTGGCCCGAGGGGCCGATCCGCAGGTTCGCTGGCCGCACTACGGGTTGGCCGGGGCAGGTTACCTGGGGGCCGCCGCGCTCGGGTGGGTCTGGATGGTGTTCAACAGCCTGATTGACTTGCGCCAACGCGTGCGCCAGGCCTGGGCCCAGGTGGACGTCCAACTGCAACGCCGCCACGATCTGATCCCCGAACTGGTCCAAATGGTCAAGGGCCTGCGCGACTACGAGCGGACACTACAAACCGAGGTCGCGGAACTGCGGAGCCAGCTCGCCGCCACGCCACCCGGCGAGCCGGGACCCGATTACCGGGCTTGCACGAAGATGCTCGTCGCCATTGCGGAGCGTTACCCGGAGCTGAAGACGCAGGAATCCTTCGCCAACCTGCGTAAAAACCTGGTGGACACCGAACAGCGGATCGCGCTGGCGCGGGCTTATTTCAACGACATCGCCACCTTCTACAACACCCGGCTGGAAATCGTGCCCGACCGTTGGATCGCCGCTCTGGGGGCGCTCCGGGTGCAGGCGCTCATGGCGGCCAACGATTTCGAACGCGCACCCGTCCCTGTCGCCCTGGCCGGTTGAGGCGACCGGGTTCCGAAGATTTTTCGTCGCCGGCGTGCTTGAGTTCCGAAACCTGTTGTGGTCTG
>JAGWYX010000663.1 GCA_018969165.1 Verrucomicrobiota bacterium | reverse complement strand
TCCGTGTCGTCAGTCTGGCGCCGACGCACAACGCGACGGGCGATTCGGGGTTCTGGCTCATCCAATGTCCGTGAATTGTGAGGCCTCCGGGAAAGCAGTCAAGTGCAGGCGTTCGATTTGCGCGGTGTCCTCACCCCGTCTTGGCGGTTCCCCGCCGCTTTGCCAGGAATCCCACGACCGCGGAAGGCGCCAAAGGGCAGGCGCACTCCAAAACCTGGCAGGGAGGGGAGACGCCCTTCCCCGCCCGGCAGCAGCGGACGTGAGTCGGCTCCAATTCTCTGGCGGTCAGACCTGTGGCTACGGGTGCGCGGTGGCGCGGCAGCGAGGCTCTACCGCAGACACGGCGCGAGCCAAGGGTCCTGGGTTGCGCCGCGACCAGCGCCGGTCTAGATGAACTCGTTGATCAGGTTCTCGAGGAATTCCTGGCGGCCGCTCACGTTCGGGTCCGCCTCGCCTTTTTTGAGCATGTAAGCCTCGAGTTCCTTGAAGCCGGCCTTGCGCGCCTCGATCCGGGCGCCAATGCCCGAGTCCCACGAGGCATAGCGTTGTTTGACGAAATCGGCGAGGCGCCCGTCCTTGCGGATGGCGGCGGCGATCTTGAGGCCGCGGGCGAAGGCGTCCATGCCGCCGATGTGGGCGTAGAACAGGTCGATGGGCTCGAAGCTTTCCCGCCGCACCTTGGCGTCGAAGTTGACGCCGCCGCTTTTAAATCCACCCATCTTGAGGATGGTGAGCATGCACTGCGTGGTCAGATAAATGTCAGTGGGGAATTGGTCGGTATCCCAGCCGAGCATGGGGTCGCCGGTATTGGCGTCGATGGACCCGAGAGCGCCGGCGGCGGCGGCGACTTCCAGTTCGTGCTGCATGGTGTGGCCGGCCAGGGTGGCGTGGTTGGTTTCCAGGTTGAGCTTGAGGTGGTCCATCAGACCGTATTCGCGCAGGAAATTCAGACAGGCGGCGGCATCCGAGTCGTATTGGTGTTTGGTGGGTTCCTTGGGCTTGGGTTCGATGTAGAACTGGCCCTGGAAGCCGAGTTGTTTCTGGTAATCCACGGCCAGGTGCAGGAAGGCGGCCAGGTGCTCCAGTTCGCGTTTGAGATGGGTGTTCCACAGCGTCGAGTAGCCTTCCCGGCCGCCCCAGAAAACGTAGCCCGCCCCGCCGAGTTCGTGGGTGACCTCGAGGGCCTTTTTGACCTGGGCGGCGGCGTAGGCGAAGGCGTCGGCGTTGCAACTGGTGGCGGCCCCGTGCAGGTAACGCGGGTGGGCGAACAGACAGGCCGTGCCCCAGAGCAACCGGATGCCGGTGCGTTGCTGCTCCTCTTTCATGACCTGGACGACGGCGTCGAGGTTCTGGTTGGTTTCGCGCAGCGTGGCCCCTTCGGGGGCGACATCGCGGTCGTGAAAGGCGTAGAACGGCGCGCCGAGTTTCTGGATAAACTCGAACGCGGCGCGAACGCGGTTCTGGGCGTTGGCCACCGACTCGGTGCCGTCGTCCCAGGGGCGGACCGCGGTGCCCACGCCGAACGGATCAGTGAGCCGATTGCGGAACGTGTGCCAATAGACCACCGAGAAGCGGAGGTGGTCTCTCATGGGTTTGCCGTCAACGACTTCGTCGGCGTTGTAATGTTTGAAGGCGAGGGGGTTCCTGGATTTGGGTCCCTCGAAGGGAATCGAGGGGATTTTGGGAAAGGCGTCAGCCATAAGGGGGTGCAAATGTTTTAAAGTTTCGCTGCGATTGCATTAGCTCGATGTCGCCAAGTCAAGGGGAATTCCCGCCAGGCTTGACTTGGGACAAGCCCGCCGGGAGAGGTCCGCGGCCGGCGCCCAACCAGAGTGGCACCCGGCCGCGTCCTCGCCGCTTGAAGGCAACCGGTGTCGGGTTGGCGGTCGAGCGACGCGCCCGGCGGTCCGGGCTTACTCCGGTTTCGGCGCCCAGGCCAGGCCCGGGATTTTGCCCGCCGCGCGCGCCTGCCAGTATTGGCGTTCGATCTGTTGATAGGCGCCGAAGAGCCCGCGCGCGTCGGCGTCGCGGTCGATGGCAATGCGGTCATTGGGGGCTGGCGGTTTGGGGGCGGCCAGGAACCGCGGGCCTTCGGCGCGGATCACGCTGGTAATGGTCCGGTCGGTGCCGTCGGGATTGATGATGCCGAAATCGCTTTGTTCATTGACGCGAAAGCCGCCGGGATACCACCAGAAAAAGACGCCGTCGGCTCCGGACTCGCGGAGCATGCGGTAAAAGTCGCGATAGAACTGTTGTCCGAACTCCAGCTTCCGGGGATCCGGTTGCATGCGAGAGAGGTCCCAGACGTTGTAGCCCATTTCGGCCCAGACCAACGGCTTGGCCGGGTCGCAGAGGCGCGCGTAGGCGGCCGTGAATTCGCCGGCCTTGACCTTGTCCCAATCGCCGATGCGCCCGTAGGCTTCAGGCTCCCAGAGGTCCACCGCGTGGGCGAGTCCGTAGAAGTCGTAAGGCAACAGGGACTCGGCGTTGAAGGTCGGATCGCCGGCCAGTTGCATGCGGAAGCTAACGGCATGATGCGGATCGATCGATTGCACGAGGCGACGGGCCGCGGCGTATTTCCCGCCGAGCAACTGGTCGAGAAACGCGCGGTAGTCGGCGACCAATTTCCGCCACGGACCGTCATGGGTGAGTTCGGACATGGGCGGGACGGCGAGCCGGCCGTCCTCGATGGGGGCGGGCGTGTCCCAGGCGCGGGTGGCGGCGGCCAGGTCGCCGTAGCGATGGCGGACCCAGGTTTGCCAATCAGCGCCGTAGGCGTGTTGTTGATGGGCGTGGTCGAAGTGGCTCGGTTCCCACGCCAGGTCGTAAGCGAAGATCGTGTCGTTTTGCGCCAGCCGGAAAAACTCGATCAGCTCCTTCATTTGGCTCCAGTGAAAATCCAGGGGCGTGCCCGGGCGCAAGGACTGGTTGACGTGCAGGCCGAGGGCCTGGCAGCGGCGGAGGAAATCGAGGAGGTGCTGCGCCGGCAACTCGCGGTGATAGACGAAGACGCTGACGGCGTTGAGCCCCATCGCCCGTATGCGTTCGAGGTCGCGCTCGATCACCGCCGGATCGTAAGCGCCCCGATCGAGCCAGAACTCGAAATAATCGCCGGTCACGCCGATGCCGGAGGACGGCATATAATTGACGCCATGCGCCTTCCACGGCTGGCCGCGCAGCCAGAGC
>JAGWYX010000662.1 GCA_018969165.1 Verrucomicrobiota bacterium | reverse complement strand
ACCCACCTGCGATCCAGATCAACGTTGGCGATGTTGTGAGGTGGAAGATGGTTTCAGGCTTTTCCAATTTCACCGCCAGCCTCGGGAGCGAGTGGAATAGCCCGATTCTCACGAGTACCAATACGACGTTCTCCTATGCGTTTACGAACACGGGATTCTTCGTTTACAGGACGTTAAATTCAGGAGGGACCATTGATGTGCTCCCTTGGACAAATGTGCCTCCAATCGTGTCGATTATATTTCCACCGGACGGATTTGAGTTTTTCTCAGGGCGTTCTACAATCCCCCTGGTCGCCGAAGTTAATGCTCCAATGAACAGTCTTGCGACGAATGTCTTAGAAGTGGGATTTGTGGTTGACGGGACAATGATTGCGTGGACGAATTCGCCACCCTGGAGTGCTACGTGGAATCTGTGGAACGGTGTCCCTGGTGTGGTAGGAGTGCACACCTTGGTGGCATACGTGACGTTAACGAGTGGAGGGCCATATCCTGTCACGCCAACATTACTATCGCGTCCAGTGCGCGTCACGATCGACTATGGGGTCATTTCTTCACCACGGAAGCTCCCCTCCGGTGAGTTTATGTGTTATTATGATTCAGGTCCGTTCGGTTACGTGCTTTTCTATGGAGATGATCTCCCAATCGGTGTCGGAGCGATTTTCCAGCCTCTTCCTGGTGATTACGCGGTCCAGATAAACGGTTATGGAGTCTTCATTGATTTTGACGCTGCGAAGTCAGCTCATCGTTTTTATAGCTCGACTCTGATGTTACCATGAGAGAAGCTGGAGTTGACTTGATTTGATGGACAGCTGGGGTGCGGCGGGTTAAACCGGAAGCGCATATCAGCCGAACGAAGCCTCAGTCAACCCAAGCTATCCCAATCTCAGAACTGCTCTTCCTCTGAGCCGACGCCCGGCGGCGAGGAAGTGTTCAATCGGCAAGGCGTCGAACCGTGGCTTCGAGGCCGCAAACTGGGTCTGTGCGCCAGAAGGGCACGGGTGGGCTGGCATGGACGAGAGGCTGCGCAGGCAGGTGGAAAGGTATGTTGGAGGCCGCCGATTGATTTAGGGGCATTTGGGGGACAGAATTATTGCGCGTTGGTGCATAAAGACAACACAAGGCACGGAATGACGAAGGAACGAGCGAGTGCAAAAACGTGAATGTTTATGCGGTTGAGATGCGCTTTTCACGCAACAACGCGCAACCCTCGTGTTTGGTTCATGGTCCCAATGCATGTTCGCAGGATGAAAGGGTGGGTTCCCATGAGATGGCCTGCCTCGACCGGAGGGGCCGCGTGTCGCCGTCCACCGAAGCGCGGACGGCAGCAAACCGTCCCTCCCAATTCCGGGTGACACCCCACTTGTCTTATTGGCGAGATCGCGAACATTGAAGGAAATCGCATGAACGCGACGTCGGACTCGACCACGCTCCCCTGGAGGCTGTTGACGGCGATAGCGGCTGCCGGCGCGCTGCTGGGGATGGCGCTCCTTATGCGCGGCCCGGATCCCGAGCCGGTTTTTCAGGGTCAACCGTTGACGACTTGGCTGGACCGATTTAACAGCACCGACGCAGCCACCCACAACCAGGCCGTCGCGGCCTTGCGAGCGCTCGCGCCCGCCGCGGTCGCCCGTCTGACCGAGGACGTGCTCCGGCCTGACCCTTGGTTCACGCGCCTGGCCCGACCGATCGTCGCTCAGTTTCCAGGCCTCCAACTCAACCTCGACGAGGCCGAGCGGCGCCGGATTCACGCCGCGGCGGTACTGGATGAACTGGGCCCGGCCGCCCAAGCCGCTGTTCCGGCCCTGCTCCTGACGGTCGCCAATCCCAACCGCCTCGTGCCGCCGGCGATCCTCCAGCGCACCCTGCTTGACATCGGACCCGCCGCCGCCCCACCTCTGATCCAGGCCTTGGGCGACAGGCCCGAAGCCGTGCGACGATTCGCCGTGGCCACCCTTGATGCCCTCGTGGAAAATCGGGGTATCGATGAACGCGACCAACAGGCCGCTCTCGCCCCGCTGCTGAAAGTCCTGCGCGACAGAAACGCTGATCAACGCGCGTTGGCCGCCGGGACCCTCGGCCGATTTGGCTCGCGCGCTCGTCCGGCGACACCCTTCCTGATCGCGGCACTGAGCGATCCGGTCCTCGAGGCCCGTGCCCAGGCCGCCAAGGCAATCGGCGAAATCACTTCCGCGCCTGACGCCGCGGTTCCTGCCTTGATGGCGGCCCTGGTCGATCCCAGCGCAGCGGTTCGCGAGCAGGTGTCGCTGGCGTTGGGCCGGTTCGGGCCGGCGGCCCGTAGCGCGGCTCCGGCCTTGGCCTCCACTCTGCGGGATCCCAACGAATCTGTTCGCGTCAACGCCGCCAACGCACTCGGCCGAATTGGCGTCGCCGATCGCCCGATCGTGGCGGCGCTGACGGCTGGCCTCGAGGATCCCGAGGCGTTGGTCCGCGCCAGCGCCGCGGCCGCGCTCGGCAAGCTCGGCCCGCCAGCCGTGCTGGCCGTGGCGGACCTGATCCAATCGCTGGCCGACCCGGACCCCGAGGTGCGTCAGAGCGCGGCGATCACGCTCGGGAAGCTCGGTCCAGCAGCCGCCTCAGCCGTCCCGGCGCTGATCGCGCGCGTGCGCGAAGACCAGAGCCCGGTCCGGATTTGCGCGATCCAAGCCCTGGGCCAAATCGGGCCGCCGGCCGCCGCCGCCGTTCCAGCCTTGCGTGCCGCCCAGGTCAACGATTTTGCCGGCATCGGCCGTTACGTGCGGGTGGCCCTGGCGCAGATTCATCCCTCCAAACGATCCAAATCGGCAGCCGTGGATTTCCCGTAGGAACGCGGGACTCTCGCTGAATGGCGAACGATCACGGCAGGAAGCTCCCCATCAATCGGACCGCGGGTAGTCCTCAACCCGCTGCGGCCCGGCAGCGCCACCCTTCCAGGGTCATGCTCCCGCCGCTTACGGGCCCGATTTTGTTATCGCTTTCCAAGTGGGATTCATCTAGGGTTCCCGTTGTCTGAAACCTGCGGTAATCGAGTGCCGTATTGCTGTCCCTTTCGCTCCCGGTGGCCTCTCGTTCCAGGACGCCTTGAGCGAGACGTGTAGGGGCCCGGAAATGCCGTCTCGACCGTGACCGACATTCAGCCCGATCAAACCAAGCCATGACGCGCGGGAGTATCTTGCGACTGGGTGTGCGTATCGGG
>JAGWYX010000661.1 GCA_018969165.1 Verrucomicrobiota bacterium | reverse complement strand
AATCAGCGACTGAACATTGCGACTTTCACCTGAGGGCGTTCCCTATCGCGCTTTGCTAGGATCATCGGAGCATTCCTCCGATGAATAGCATCGAAGTGTTATAGGCAAAATGAGGAATGATGCAGTCCCAAAGGCTGTTCGAGTGCTCCCGCAAGTGACATTGAACCAAGGTGAGCGCGCTCAGATCAAAGGCCGCCACCCACGAGTGGGAGTAATAATTCCAATGCGTGACAGCGGTCCAACCGATGATCAAGGCCACGCTGAGGCGTTGTGAAAAGGACCTCCGAAAGGCGCGATAAAGGAAACCCCGATAAACGGTTTCCTCGAAGAGCGGCGCCAGCAAGACGGCGGGTCCGAGGAAGAAATACCGTTCGCTGCCAACCGCCTGCCGGAAGCGTGGAGATCATAATTCCAAACACCTCTGTCATGGCCATAAATCATCAGAAAGTGGCCGAGAGCCCTTATCCCGAGCGCGCAGACGATGCCGAACCAGACCTGCTCACTCGGCGGCACATCGAGACTGAACCCGCGCCAAATGGTGGCGAGGGTTTCCGTGCGCGCAAAATACGCCGCGACCGCCAGATCAACGGCATACATCGAGACTGCCGTCGAAAAATAACCGAGTCCTCCCGATCGCCACATTCGAAATCCGGGGAATGCCAATCCCATCGTCGTAGCTCGTTCCTCGCAACGCTGGGCTAAAGGATTCGCATCCTTTCAGGATGCGCCGCCGGACCTTGCAACCCGCGCGTGGAGGATCGGGCTCACACCTTATCCGGCTCGGGATGTTCCCACGGGCCGCGGTAGGGGCGGCGCAGGAGCTGATTGGCTTCGTCGTCGCCGATCACGCGGCCGTTGACCGGGTCCCACGCCAGGCTCCGGCCGAGTTTCATCGACAGGTTGGCCAGGATGCAGGATGCCGTCGAGATGTAGCCCTGCTCGATGTCCGCCACCGGCCGGCCCCGGGTGGCGATCGCCGCCAGGAAATCCTTCATGTGCCAGCGAATCGCCGACGCGCAATGGCGCTCGAGGTCTTTCTCGGTCTGGTCTTCGGGGTACTTGTCGTATTCGTAGAGCGGTTCGCCGTGCTCGGTGGGCTGGGTGTGGCCTTGGGGGGTGAAGTCGTAACTGTACACGCTCATTTTCAACGTGCCTTTGTCGCCATAGAGCGTCGCGCTCCAGGGATACTTCGGATCCACGCCGTCGCCCCAGGTCCGATGGTTCCAGACGATCTGGAGGTCGCCGTGATCGAACGTCGCGGTTTGCGTGTCGGAAATGTTCGCCTTGCTGGCTTTATCCACGAGAATCCCGCCGGCGGAGGAAACCGTTTTCGGCCAGCCGAGGTCCAGCAGCCAGCGGGTCATGTCGTACATGTGGATAGCCATGTCGCCGACGATGCCGTTGCCGTATTCCATGAACGCGCGCCAGCCGCGGGGATGGGTCCATTTGCAGAATGGCCGCTTGGGCGCGGGCCCGGTCCACAGCTCGTAGTCGAGGTTCTCGGGCGGGGCGATGTCGGGCGGGTTGCCGGTGGCGCGCATGTGCCAGTAGCAGCAAATCTCGACATGGGCGACCTTGCCGAGTTTGCCTTCCTTGAGGACGCGGTCGCGGGCCTCGATGAGGTGGGGGGTGCTGCGGCGCTGAGTGCCGACCTGGACGACGCGCCCATGTTTACGGGCGGCGGCGAGCATGGCCTGGCCTTCGAGGATGTCGGTGCTGATCGGTTTCTGGACCCAGACATCGAGGCCGGCCTGGCAGGCGGCGATCATCGGCAGCGCATGCCAATGATCCGGGGTGTCGATCAGCACCAGGTCGAGATCTTTGGCGGCGAGCATGTCCCGGTAATCCTGGTACAGGCGCGGCTTTTGCTTGGAGCGCTGGCGGCTGGCGACGATGTCCGCGGCGTTGGCCAGCATTTGCTTGTCCACGTCGCAGAGCGAGACGACCTCGACGGGGGCCACCTGGATGAGGCGGAGCAGATCGCTCTTGCCGTACCAGCCGCAGCCGATCATGCCGACGCGCTTTTTCTGGTCTGCGAAATCCGCGGCGTAGTTGCCGAGGGCCGACAGCGCCAGACCCGCGGCGCCGGCTTGGATGAATTCACGACGGTTCATGGGTTTCTTTTACGCTCGGCATGAAATAAACACAAGCGGCCAGAAGGAAGGAGGGTGGAAAACGGAGGACAGAGGATACAGGATAATAAGATTAACGCAGAGACGCGGGGGGCGCAAAGGAGCGCAGCGAGGAATTTTGCTCTGCGACCCTCTTCGACTGCCCGCGCAACGACGCCCCAGGGCAAATTGGCCTTGGCCCGGAGGGTGGCGCCGCTTTTGGCTTCTGGCGTTGTTGCGCGACCGGTCCAGTATCGCTGGGATACACTCCCGGTCTGGCGCCTAGCCAGAAGCCAAAAGCGACGCCACAAACTGTATTCTATCCCAGGGTCTGGTCAGTGTCTCACCCGCGCCGTCTGGGTCCAGTGGAGCGTGACCGGGCCGAGCAGGCCGGAGTCCACCGGTGGATCGTCCTTCTTCCAGAGATTCCAGGTGGTGAAGGTGTAACGGCCGGTGGGGCTCGGCTTGCCGGCCTGGACCCAGGCCGGCCATTCCTTGAGCGTGCCGTTCGGGTTGCGCTGGCTGTCTTCGGGCAACTCCTCGTCCCCGATCATGCGATTGGGCCAGAGATTGGCGACGGCCATCTCCAACGTGTTAGAACCACGGCGCGCGGCGCGCGTGATGTCCAGCCGATAGGGTGGCTTCCAAAGCACGCCGAGGTCCCGGCCGTTCAACGTCACCCGGGCCATGACCTGGACGTTGCCCAGGTCCAGATAGACTCTCCTTCCAGCGCTGCCGGCGGGTGATTCGGACAGGTCGAACGTTTTCCGGTAGGTGGCCAGCCCGGAAAAAAATTTCACGCCGGGATCAGGGTGATGGCTCCACGAAACCAGAGTCTCGAGCGTGATCCGGTCCGGCGCGCCCCAGTGCGGCGGGAAGCGCAACTCCCACGGCCCGGCCAGTTCCTGGGCTGCCGGGAGGGACGCGATATCGAATTCCTGCGTGCGACCGGAAGCCCTTTGAAGTTCGTAGTGGCCGGCCTGCGCAAATTCGGCGCTCATCCGGCCGGCCGGATCGCAACGCACGACGGCCGCGCTGGCCGGCGCCGCGAACGCCGCCAGGCTGATCGTCTCCGGATCTTGC
>JAGWYX010000660.1 GCA_018969165.1 Verrucomicrobiota bacterium | reverse complement strand
AGGACTGGTTCTGGATGCGTGAACGCACGTCGGCGAATACGAATGGGACAATGCCAGCGCCCAGGTGAGCGCGCTCGGATGGATCGTCGTGACGTGAGGACAAGATGCGTCTTGCCTTTGAACCCACCAACGAACTGAACCTCGGCTGCCCTGGGTTGCGGCCTGCCGCCGATCCGGCATTTATGAATCCGGCAGCTTGACCGGCAGGTCGGATTGGCGTAGAGTCGAGTCGTTCAACGCACCCGATTGAGCCAATGAAACCAAGCATCTTCTCAACCATCCTCTGCCTGTCCCTCCTGCGCATGGTCAGCAATGCAGCCGACATTGGCGGCGTCGGGATTGTGGTTGGGAACGACGGCGACGCGATCATCGTCAGGGCCATTGTTCCTGACTCACCGGCGGCCAAGAGCGGCGCGCTTAAACCGAAGGACCGCATCGTTGCCGTCGCGGAGGGAAACGGCGTTCCGGTGAAGATTTCCGGCCAGGGCATCGCCCAATCGGTGCGAATGCTGCGCGGCCCGGTGGGCAGCACGGTGCGGCTGACGATTATTCCTTCCGGTGCGGAGGCGTCCCAGTCGCGGGTGATCACTCTGGTCCGGGCGGAGCAGCAATTCACGCGCGCCCTGCGGGCTGCGGAACACGTGAAAGTCGGTATGCCGGCCCCGGAAATCACGGGTGCGGACGTGGACGGGAAAACTTTCAAGCTGAGCGATTACCGGGGCAAAGTGGTGCTGGTCGATCTCTGGGGTGACTGGTGAGGTCCGTGCCGGGGCATGTACCCACACGAGCGGTCGCTCGTGAAACGATTGGCAGGGAAACCGTTCGCGCTGCTGGGGGTGAATAGCGATCCCAAGGAGCGGCTCAAGGCAGTGATCCAGAAGGAACGCATGACGTGGCGATCGTGGTGGGACGGCGGCAGCACTGAGGGCACGATCGCCACCCAATGGGGTGTGGAGGGCTGGCCAACGCTCTACGTGATCGACCACCGGGGGATTATCCGCCAGAAATATGTCGGCTCGCCCGGTGACGACGTGCTGGACCGTGTCCTCGATGACCTGATACGACAGACGGAACGAGAGGCGATAAAGTAGCCCAGAATCCATTCCGAATTCGAGTGGGGGAGTTCCGTGATTCTGCGGCTGCAAATCGATGGACGAAAAAATCAAAATGCGTGACGGGGACACCATCCTGGTAATGGTCCAGGGCGGCGAGGTCATCCATTACACACCGAACAACAAGCGCGCTGCAGCGAACCGCCGCCCCGATCTGCAGTCGGATGGCGCTGGAGAGCGGGCCGGGGCCAGGCGCCACCACCGACCTGCCGCGGGGCTAGACGCAGCGGAGGGTCACCGGTCCGCTGCGCTTGCTCTGGTAACACCTTGCCGGAGGACACGGTGACGGAAGCATCGAGTTCATCAAATGGTGCTGGTGGATTTTCATCGGTGTTTGGCTGGTGGCGGCCTTGAGGATCAAGCCGATCAAGGAGCGGCAAAGTCGCGGGAGCCAACTGATTATCAGCGGCCTCGTGCTGATCGGGTTTCTGCTCCTGGCCGGCGAGATCAGGTTGTTGGGGTTGGCCAGCGGCCGGCCGATCATGGCTCCGGGGCCGGCTATTTCAACGGGATCAGGGAGGTCTTCGACCCGGGGAATCAGCGACCGACGAAAACCAGGTCGAGGTAACCGGGACCACCTCGATTGCGACCGCCGCGCCGCGGGCCGCCGGGCGGATTTTCGGCTGGTGTCGCCGTTCCTTGGGGTGCGCGCTCGGTGCAGATCAAGACGATCCGGTTATTCTTGGAATCGAGCGAACAGGTTTTGCAGCCCGGCTTGGTTTGCACCGTTTGCTCCACCGCAAAGCTCGTGGGGCTGCTTTCCTTGATGATCGTCAGCGTCCCGTCGCGCTGCGAACTGAAGGCCTCCATCGTGTTCGGATTGAAGCCGCCGCCGTCGGTGCCGCTGCCAATGGGCAGCGTCGTCAGCACCTTCCCGTCGTCGGCATTCACCACCACGCAGACGTTGGGTCGGGCGCACATCGCGAACAGGATGTGATTCTTTACATCGAAGCCCAGGCCGCCCGGTTCGCCGGCGCCGTCGCCGAGGTCGTACTTGGTGACGAGTTTCATCGCCTTCAAATCCACCACGGCGATCTTTTTCTCGTTCTCAACATCCACATACAATTTCCCCTGCCCGTCGCTTTGCGCCTGCTCCATCGCGCCGCCCACGTCGATCGTGCCCGTCACCGTGCCGTCCTTGGGGTCGATCATCGTGATGCTCGGCGCGGCGTGGCTGAAGATAAAGACCTTGCCCGTGAACGGTTCCAGCAAAATGCCGTCGGGCCGGCCCTGCACGTCAATGTCCTTGGTTTTCTGCATTGTCTCGGTGTCGAACATCCCGATCTTGGAGCCGCTGGCGAAACCGTGATGCGATGCGGTGTCGATCGCCACGCCGTGGCCGCCGATATTGGTAATGGCACCAAGGTACTTGTGGCTGTCCAGGTCGAACACGAAGGTATTGCCGCCACGGGGCACGTACACGCGCCGGCCATCGTTGTCGGCATAAACATAATCGATCCGGCCGGTGCCCATAAGTTGGGTCGTGTCGAGCACCTTGTACGGAGCGTCGGTCTGGGCGAGAACCGGACTGGTCAGCAGGCCTAGTCCCGCCAGGGAGAGGAGACACAAGGGAGTTTTCATGAGTCAGGTGTGAGTTTCAACCATGCTGTCGAGTGCCAGCGCTGATGTCAAGGTAGGCGGGGTTGCCGAATTCACGTCGCACTCGGGCCTCGCTGAGCAACGCCGGTCTGACGGCGGGACCGCAGCAGCGCGTAATGCGCCGACGGCGTGGCCATCAACGACAAGCTACTTCTTTTCATCCCTTTCGTCCTCGTCCTTTTCCTTCTTGCCCTTCCTTTCCTTCGCTTCGGCAGCCGCCGACTCCGTCGTGACTGAGACGATCGCGCCAGTCTTGGCGTCCACCTGAACCTCGGTGATGTCCTTGGTTCCCTTGGTCGCGATGTCAAACGACCAGATCAGCAGGCCCTTTTCCTGCTCCAATTCGGCCTCCTTCACTTTCGGGCGCTTGAGACCGCGGTTTCTCACCTCGGCCAGCGCGGTTTTCGTGGCCATCGCCTTGGAAACGGTCGCTTGCGCCTTAAGTTGAGCATGACCGGCCTTGCCTTCGTTGTCCGTCGCCCGG
>JAGWYX010000659.1 GCA_018969165.1 Verrucomicrobiota bacterium | reverse complement strand
TCACCGAACTGGAGACCCTCGGCCTGCCGATCCACATCACCGAACTCGACGTCAACAGCGCGCAGGGCGGCCAACGCACGACCGGGGCGGACATCGGCAATAACGCCGCGAGCACGCAGGGAGGCGTGGTGGCGGACGCCGACCGCCGGCAGGCGGAGGCCTACGCGGGACTATTCCGGGCGTTCCTCAAGCACGACAAATTCGTGAAGATGGTCACGTTCTGGGGCGTGAACGACGCGCTCTCGTGGCGTTCACGCGGCCGACCGCTGCTGTTCGATGGCGACGACCAACCCAAACCCGCCTTCGACGCGGTAATTCGCGCCGCGGCCGGCGGGCACGGACGCCGCGGCGGTCGAAGCGAAGACCTCCAGGAATAGTTTGCCAAAACGCAGCGACCCGCTACCGTCTTTTGTCAACCACCGGTCATGGAAATCGACCACAAGGCCCTTTTCGCACACCTGACCAGAAGGTACGGCGGCGTAAACCCGGCAGCAGTTGAAGCCGTCCTTTGCCCGGTGCTGATCCCGATCCGGTCCCTGGACACCACCATCGTCAAGCTGGCTGGACAAACTCACTTCAGAGGAGGGTTTACGGTGAGCATCGATCGCGACTGCGAGGATTGTGTCAAGGATGAAACCAACTCGGAAACTGCACTTATCTCCCCATGAACCTTGCGGCGGAGCGCGGGTTGTCTCAACCCGCCTGAACGCGGGACGCCAAACGCTTGGTCCGGCCGGTTCGAGGGCCCCTTTCATGCGCAAACGCGAAGGAAGGCCAGAACTCCCGTGGTGGTTGTCGCGAATCTATGCACGGCCTTCGGGCTGCTGGCCAATTCGCCGGTGCCCAATCCCGCCGCCTCTCCCCTGGCGGCTCCGAGCGGGGTGCGGTATATTCAAAGCGGCCAATTGCTGACCAGGCCAAATGCGGGTCCACCAGCAGGAATGTCAACCAATGCCAGCATCGCCACCGTCGGAATTGTGGACCCGTCCCCCGGGGGTATCGGCCCGAATTACCGGCGTTGGATTTCCGTACCTACCGCTTCCACCACCACCGGGCAGACGCAACTATCCGCTGGCACCAATCGGCCGCCCTTCGCGCGGCACATCGTCGAGATCGCCACCGGCATGAGCCGTTGGAACGGACAACAATGGGTCCCGAGTGATCCGACCTTCACCGTTGCCGGGAACGCCTTCATCGCCGACCGCCTGCAATACAGCGTTCGCCTCGCCGCGGACCTTAATGTCGCTCAAGCCGTCACCGTGACCACCCGTGACGGCGTGGCCATCCGTTCGACCCCGGCAGCCATTGGCCTTTATGATGCCGCCAGCGGCCGGTCCGCCATCGTCGCTCAACTTGCCGATTGCGCGGGCGTCCTCGTCAGCAGCAACCAGGTCCTCTACGCCAATGCCTTCAACACGAACGGCGTTCACGCTGACGTCCTCTACACCACTCATCGGGGCTCCTTCGCGCAGGACGTGATCTTCCGCGGGCGCCTGGACCCGGCAGATTACGGTTTCCCCACCAACTCGACCCGCATTCAAGTCATCACCGAGCTTTACTCGGCGCCCCAACCCGACCGGATCGAGCGCCCGATCCGTGTCGAGCAGGATCAGGCCACTCGAAACCGGATGGCAACACCCGACCTGGTGGACCAAATCCTTGGCTTTGGTGAGTTTGTGCTCGCGACGGGTCGCGCCACGGTGGCCGGGAAGGTCGAATCACTGGAGGCGCCGGCGGCCCCAGTCGTCAAGGAGATCGTCACCAGCGGTCAGCGCCAATTCCTGGTTGAAAGTGTGGAATACCCATCGGTTCAGGGCCAACTGCAAGCCCTTCCCAAGCTGACAGCGGCGGCGCCGAAGCCGCATCCATGGGCGGCCTCGCTCCGGGTTGCCGCGTTTCCGGCGCCTCGGCCGGAGCGACCCCTGCTACAGCTTGCGCCTGCCACGGCGCCAGTAACCGTGGCGTGGGCTCATCGATCCAAAGCCGCCGGCTTGGTGATCGACTATCTGGCCACGATTGGCGGGTCGCTCTCGGGCACGATCGTTTTCCAGGGAGACACGACCTACTTTGTGTCTGCGCCGGTCTATTGCAACGGCCCGGTGACCGTGGAAGGCGGGGCCGTCTTCAAGTATCCCAATTCGACTGGCGCCAACCCCGTCACGACTTTTATCCAACTCAACAACAGTCTGACGAGCAAGACAAAGAGCTATCACCCGGCGGTCTTCACCGCGGGTGACGATGACAGCGTCGGGGACAGCTTGGGAAACACCGACACGGTGGTCCAATACGGCAACTTCGGCTACATAACTGCATATTCATCCAGTGTTTTTGCAAATTATTCAGGCTCAACCGCAAACAAATACTACGCCAATCCGGCGCTGATCCTCTATTACCTGTCGTCCTCGGCCCTCAGCAACCTGCGCTTCTGCTACTGCCAGGAGGCCGTGCTTTTCGCGGGAGGCAGCGGTTATTCCGGTAGCCTCACGGACTCTCAACTTGTCAACTGCATGCGAGGTATTGCGATCACGGGATCCGGTTCCGGCAGTGGCGGTTCGGGAATGTATGTTACTGTGCGAAACAGCCTTATGAGTTCGGTGCAGAACCCGCTTGCGGTTTACGCAACCTCTTACGGCAACGCATTGTACAACTGCACCGTTGATCATGCGGCTCAGGTGGTTTCCGACTCCTATTCTGCCCCGTCGAGCATCTCGGCGAAAAACTGCATCTTCTCCAACGACACCTACATCGGTGATGAATACACCAGTGTCTCGGGCAGTTACAATGGCTTTTACTCAAGCCCTCAGTTTGGTTCCTCGCAATTGGTCGCGACGCAATCTCCGTTCCAGGCGGTCGGTTCGGGCGCGTATTATCTGAGCGCTTCCAGCGGCTTCTGCCAAGTGGGCACGACCGCGATCGACAGCGCAACGCTCAACGACATTCAGACGAAGACAACTCAGCCGCCGATGCTGCTGCTCTACCCAACGACGATCTCCGGAGATACAACCTGGATTCCGCTGGCTCGGCGCGACAGCGGCGGAAACCCTGATCTTGGGTATCACTATGATCCATTAGATTACCTTGTGAACGGTATTTTGATTAACCAGGCGACCCTTTCCCTGGTTGGCGGGTGCGCGGTAGGCTTCATCGCATTGCCCAATCCCGCAAACTCGACCATATATGCCATCGGCGCCGAGTTC
>JAGWYX010000658.1 GCA_018969165.1 Verrucomicrobiota bacterium | reverse complement strand
TGACCGTCACCCCGCCCACCGTCGTGAAAGTGCCCCCCGCGTACAGGTCGCCGCTCACCACTCCCAGGGCGGACACACTGCCGTTCACCCCTGAGCCCAACGGCCTCCAACTGCTTCCGTCCCAATTGGCGATATTCGTGGCCGCCACCCCGCCCGCGGTCGTAAAAACACCACCCACGTACAAGTTGCTGCCCGACACCGCCAGCGCATTGACAGCCCCGTTGATTCCCGAGCCCAGAGCGCTCCAGCCACCCCCGTCCCATTTAGCGATATTGCCCGCCACGACTCCCCCGACGACGGTGAACTCACCGCCGACGTAAAGGTTGCCTGCACCATCCGTCACAGCCGCGCCAACCCCTCCGTCCGCACCCGGCAATCCGCCCATGCTGATCCAATTGGCGTCGCTGAACGTCGGGTCAATGCGAAGGGGATAAACGGCGTCGGCGTCGCTGACCAGGATGAATAACTTCGAGTCTTCGGCAGCCGACGGGGGGAAGCCTTGGCTCCGCGGTCGGGAGTCGAGGGTTGAAGGCTGAGTGTTCCAGGCAGCTATTCTGGTAGCCGCGACTGTTGCCGAACGGATTTCCATTCGCGCACTGAGTTCTTTGCCCGCTGCATCCGTGACCCGTAACTGGCCGTAGGCGATCTTGCGCCCGGAATGTTCCAGCACCAGTTCCACGCCGCCAGCCCTCGGCTCGACCTTCGCTCCGCTCACCACCAGTTCGACCTGCAGCACGGATTGGATGAGCCTCGATCGTTGAGCGGCGGGCGGTGGACGTTCCAGGACCACGAAGTCCTGCCGCACGCCGTCCCGGTTCGCCGAGAATTCCTCCACTAACCTCGGGCGGATGAAGCGCACCGCCTGCTTCGTCACCTCCACCGTGCCGGTGCAGGTTATTGGCCGGTACCAAGTGGTCAGCGGCGGGCACGCCTGCGCAGTGGCCCGACCCACCGCTACGGCCACCACGCGCCAATGGTCGTTCGTTGCTCCCTCGCCTGCTTTTCGGGCACGATCCACATGGTCGTCGCGTAGCGAATCTCCGCTCCTCGCCGTTGATCTCAGCCACAACCCATCGCTCGTGGCCTGGCCCTCGAGCCGTTGAACGGGGCAGCGCAATCGCGCTCCCGCTTCGGTCCGCGTGACCGAGGATTCATCTCCGGGGGACTCCCGACCGGCCGGGGTGCCAATTTCATCCGGAGGATCGGCGGCATTGGTTTGGGTCGAAGGTGGCGCCCTCGAACCGGCGGCTGGGGGAACGGCCACCTTCAGACACATGGCCCACGCAAGCGCGGCTGCCCACCCGCCACAAGATGCCACCAAGCGGGACCTGCGGCTCCATGATATTTTGGACCATGCCCGAGCGACAGGCCTTGCCTTGGCTCGACCTATTTTGCGGTGAGAATGTGCGCTCCTCTCGGCTCGCCGTCCTTTCATCGTGTCACGATAGTGAAGATAATGCTGGCGGCTATCAAGCCAAAACCCGGTTCTTTAAAGCCTCCCCAGAACCAAGCAAACCAACGTTGGGCTTGAACCCAACGCCGCGGGCGCTAACGTCTCGCGTCAGTGAAACGGCCCGCGACGGCAGACTGGATTCCCATCAGCATGGCGCTGGTGGCGCTGGGGCTGCTCACGTTCTGGCTGTTCTCCAGCCCCGAGGCTGCACTGACACGGCGGGTGCCGGGCGCCGACCAGCCATCCATCGGCGGCGCCAACGGTCTGGTCAACCCGCTGCTGGCCGGCAAACTCCTGCAAGCCGACGGCCGGCCGGCCGAACTGCCCGGTGTTTGGCCGCGGTTCCGGGGGCCGCACAGCGATGGGATCAGTCCCGAGGGGCTGAGTCTGACCAAGGATTGGACGACCGCCCGACCGCGGCAGTTGTGGGCCATCGATGTCGGGGAAGGCTACGCTGGACCGGCGATCTGGCACGGTCGGGTTTACCTGATGGATTATGATCGTCAGCACCAGCAGAACGCCCTGCGCTGTCTGTCGCTCGCCGACGGTCGGGAGATCTGGCGCTACGCCTACCCGGGCGCGATCAAGCGCAATCACGGAATGTCCCGAACGGTGCCCGCCGTCACGCCAGAATACGTCGTGGCGATGGACCCCAAGTGCCGCGTGCTCTGCGTCCAGGCCGAGTCGGGCCAATTCCGGTGGGGGATCGATCTGGTGCGGCAGTATGGCGCCCAGGTCCCCCCGTGGTACACCGGCCAATGCCCTCTGATCGACAGGGACCGGGCGATCCTGGCGCCCGGCGGTCGCCAGGCACTGTTGCTGGCCCTGGATTGCGGGACGGGCAAGGTCCTTTGGCAAACGCCGAACGCACCGGGCTGGAAGATGACGCACTCGTCGGTCATGCCGATGGAATTCGCCGGCCATCGCATGTACGTCTATTGCGCCAGCGGCGGGGTCGTCGGGATCTCGGCCCAGGATGGCGCGGTGCTGTGGCAGACCGGCGATTGGAAAATCAGCATCGCCACCGTGCCATCGCCCACCATCCTGCCCGGCGGCCGGATTTTTCTCGCCGGCGGTTACAATGCCGGCAGCCTCATGCTGCAGCTTAAGCCCGAGGGAGAGCGACTGGTCCCGCAGGTTTTGTTTCGCCTCAAGCCGGAAGTGTTCGGCGCGACCCAGCACACGCCTATTTTCTACCAGGATTACCTCTACGGCATCCGGCCCGACGGCCAATTCGTCTGCCTGGACCCCAGCGGCAGATTGATTTGGTCCAGCGGCGCCAGCCAGCGCTTCGGCATGGGGTCATTCCTGCTCGTTGCCGGCGCGTTCTACGCCCTGAACGACGACGGCCGGCTCAGCCTGCTCGAAGCCAGCCCACGTGGCTTCCACCTGGAGGCCCAGGCGCAAATCCTCACCGGCCACGAATCCTGGGCCCCGCTGGCCCTGGCGGATGGCCGACTCCTGGCCCGCGACTCGACGCGGATGGTCTGCCTGGAAGTGGCGGCGCGTTGACCCACCGTCCCAGCCCCCGCGCGGCAGGAGGCCCGGCATTCAGTGGCTCCGGCAGAGTTCCTCGACGGTTGTACTTGGATCGTGCCGTCTTCCCATGCACCGATGTTCGGTAGGGCGACGGCCTCCAGCCGCGCCGCGGGTGCGACTGATGCCCGGGAACGGCGCGCCGGGATGGCGACGCCCTACCGGGTTCATGGTCCCGATGCGCGGTCCATCAACCTTGCGACTGAAGGTTAGTA
>JAGWYX010000657.1 GCA_018969165.1 Verrucomicrobiota bacterium | reverse complement strand
TGGGGCGTCGTTGCGCGGGCAGTCGAGTATCGCCGAGGATACCCTCCTACCCGCACGCCTAGCCCCAGGGCAAATTGGCCGCTGGCAAACTGTATTCTATCCCAGGGTCTGGTCAGTAATCCCGTCCGCGGGAGCGCCAGTCTCAATTGTGACTTGCTTCGCCATCTTGCTTTTCCGCGATCCGCGCGGCGGCGCATGAGCCCCGCGCCGCCATTCCCGGGCGCGGTCATCGAACCGGCCGGACGTGAGGATCTGCCGGCCATTGCGGCCCTGGCAGGGGTCGTCTGGCGGGCTTATTACCCGGGCATCATTTCGGAGGCGCAGATCGATTACATGCTGGCGCGGATGTACGACCGCGATGTGCTGCGGCAGGAGCTGGCGGCGGGCATTCGCTACGACCGCCTGCTGGTCCGCATGGAGTTGCTTGGGTTCGCCTCCTACGGACCGGCGCCGATGCGGGCTCACGCGGCGCTCGGGCAGCCGGGTCCGCCTGAAGTGGCTGCGGGGGGGAATGCAGAAACGGGTGTCCGCGTTCCCGGGAGCGAGCCCCTGCCGGCGTCTGGCGACCTCAAGCTCCACAAACTTTACGTGCACCCGGCGTGGCAACGGCGTGGGCTGGGCACGCAATTGTTGCGGCATGTCGAGCAAACCGCGCGCGCGGGCGGGTTCCGCACTCTGGTCCTTTCGGTGAACAAGGCCAATGCGCAGGCCATCGCCGCCTATCGCAAGAACGGATTCACGGTCCGCGAGGCGATCGTGACGGACATCGGTGGCGGGTTTGTGATGGACGATTACGTGATGGCCAAGGCAGTGCGGTAACCGAAGGACAAGTGCAGGAGAATCCGAGCCGGCGACAGAAAGCCAGGCTGAGGGCCGGACAGGTCGGGGGCATCCCACCCATTTCCTCTTTACAACGCGGCATACCGGAAAGATGTTAACCGCACATGAAAAAGGCCCTGGTCCGCATTGTCGTGGTGCTCGTCATTCTCGTCGCGGTGGCGCTGGTCGTCGCGGTGCTGTCCCTGGACTCGATCGTCAAGAAGGGCGTCGAAACCCTCGGACCCGAGATGACCAAGTCCGACGTGAGACTGGATGCCGTTCACATCTCGGCCTTGTCGGGGCGGGGCGCCCTGAAGGGCCTGTTCGTCGGGAACCCGGCGGGGTTCAAGACGCCGTCGGCCATCAAGGTGGGCCGGGTCAGCGTGAGCCTGAAGCCCAAATCGGTCCTCGGCGACAAGATCGTGGTGCGCTCGATCCAAGTGGCGAATCCCGAGATCACCTTCGAGGGCAGCCTGCGTGGCAACAACCTCAGCCGGATTCTGGAGAACGTCCAGGCCTACGCCGGCACCGAGAAACAAGCCGCCCAGCAAGGCCCGAAGGCCGCCGGTCGCAAGCTCGAAGTGGACGAGTTGACCATCACCGGCGGCAAGATCAATTTGAGCATGACCCTCCTGGGGGGTAAGTCGGCGACGGTGCCGCTGCCGGACATTCACCTCGAGAACCTCGGGACGGGTCCGGAGGGCATTACGCCGGGCGACCTCGCGCAGCAGGTGGTCCAGACCGTGCTGGCGCGCACGACCGACGCGGTGGCCAAGGGCCTCACCGGCCTGGGCAAGAACCTGACCGGGACGGTCGAGAACGCCGGTAAAGGTGCCGCCGGGACGGTGGGCAACGTCCTCAAAGGCGTGGGCGACCTGTTCAAGAAGTAGCCCTGCGCCGCGCGGCACGGCCGAGAAACCCCGATCTATCGACGGCCTGACGCGGCAGGACCGGTCAAGTGCCGCCGGCGCCAGAGGAAGTAGATCACGGGATAAATCAGCAACTCTAACACCGCTGAGGTGATCACCCCGCCGATCATCGGCGCGGCGATCCGCTTCATCACGTCCGCTCCGGCCTGCAGCGTCGGCGCCCACATGATGGGCAGCAGCCCGAACAGAATCGCGCACACGGTCATGAGCTTGGGCCGAATGCGCTGCACCGCTCCTTCCTTCACCGCGGCGTCAAGGTCGGCGAGCGAGCGCAAGCGGCCGGCGTCCTGGAACTGGTCCCACGCGTGATCCAGGTAGAGCAGCATCACCACCCCCGTCTCGGCATCGAGCCCGGCCAGCGCGATCAGGCCGACGGCGACGGCCACGCTCAGGTTGTAATCCAGCAGGTAGAGCAGCCAGAAGGCGCCCACCAGCGAGAAGGGCACCGCCAGCAGGACGATCACCGTCCGGGCGACGGATTTGGTGTTCAGGTAGATCAACAGGAAGATGATCAGGAGCGTGAGCGGGATCACGACGGTCATGCGCCGTTTGGCGCTCTGGAGGTGTTCGTATTGACCGGTCCAGCGGTAGGCGGTGCCGGGCGGTAGCGTCACACGCGCCGCGATTTGCCGGTCGGCTGCATGCACGTAGCCGGCGATGTCCTCGGTGGTGATGTCCACCGCGACGAAGCCGACGAGCTGACCATTCTCGGTGCGGACCGACGGCGGTCCGGTGCGGAAGCGGAGGTCTGCCACGGCCGAGATCGGCACCTGCGCGCCGGTGGGGGTCGGCACCAGGACGCGCCGGAGGTCATCGAGATCCTCGCGAAAGTCGCGGGCATACCGGACGTTGATTGGGTAGCGTTGGCGGCCCGCGACCGTGGTGGCGATGGTCTGGCCGCCGATGGCCGTCTCGATAATATCCTCGACATCGCCGACGGTCAGTCCGTAGCGGGCGGCGGCTTGGCGACGCACGTCGAAGTCGAGGAAATATCCGCCGGTGGTCCGTTCGGCGAAGGCGCTGCGGGTGTGCGGGAAATGCGCCAGGGCCTGCTCGATTTGGGTGCCGACCTGTTCGATGACCGCGAGGTTGGGACCAAAAACCTTGATGCCCAGCTTCGAGCGAAATCCGGTGGTGAGCATGTCGATGCGGGTTTGGATGGGCATCCAGAACACGTTGGGCATGCCGGGGGTTTGGATGCGCCGGTTCAATTCGTCGAGCAGGCCTTCCCAGGTCAGACCGGGGCGCCACTGTTGGTAGGGCTTGAGGGTCACGACCGTCTCGAACATCGATAGCGGGGCGGGATCGGTCGGGGTCTCGGCCTGGCCGGCCTTGCCGAACACGGTGACCGCCTCGGGCAGTTGCTTGAGCAGGCGGTCCTGGATTTGCAGGATGCGCGTCGCCTCGGTGATCGACATGCCGGGCACGGCCGTGGGCATGAACAGGAGGCTGCCTTC
>JAGWYX010000656.1 GCA_018969165.1 Verrucomicrobiota bacterium | reverse complement strand
CACGTCCGGCGCCTGGTCGAGTGGCACGCTGGTGAATTCGTTGCGGTTGACGATGTCGCCGGCCACATTGACCGAGGTGACATCGGTCGGGCGCAGGTTCTGCACGTCGAACCGGCTGTTCACCATGTTGCCGCCGACGGTGATGTCGGCGCTCTTCGGGGAGACGAGCAACACGTTGGCCAGGTCACCGGCGATGTTCAGGGTGACCGGGATCGGATCGTTGAGGTGGACCGGCACGGGGGCGTGGTCATCGGCGCCGAAGCTGCCGACCGAGCGATATTGGGCGCCGGCACTGTCGGACATGGCGAGCTGGACCAAGTCGCCGGGTTTGGTGCCGGTGAGGGAGCCGCCGGCGGTGGTCGTGATGTCCAGTTGACCGAGCGGGGAAGGAAACAGGACCACGTCGTTGGCGATCTGCACGCCACCGGCCCCGGCGGTGATGTCCAGCGTCGGCGGATAAATCGAGGGCAGCTCCTGCTCGAAGGTGCCGGCGTTGCGCGGGAGCGAGCCGCCGAGCAACTGGACCGAGTCGGCGGCGTCGAGCGTGACCGAGGCGTCGGGGGAATAATCAAAGAAATGCTTGGTGACCGAGGCGCCGAACCCGCGCGAGTTAAAAATCCCGTTGGGGTTGCGCGCCTCTTGCAAGACGATGTCCCGCGCGCTGACCGTCCAGTCGCCGTGCGCCAGGCTCAGGGCCAGTTGGCGGGTCGTGGTCCCGGCGTTCTGGTCGGCATGGATGACACCGGTCCCGTTGATGAGCACGAAGTGGCCGGTGACGGTGCCGCCGGCCGTGAGCGTCACGTTGCCGGGCGCCGAGCCGAAAGCGCCGCTGCCGCCGTCGGTGGTCGCGCTGCCGTTGATCGGCAGGTAACTGGTGATGTCCTGGCCGGCCGTGATCGACACGTTGCCGCCAGCCGCGGTGCTGATCCCGCCCAGGTTCGGATCCACCTGGTATCCGGCGCCGCTCGGGAGGAACTGGAAGCCATTGGGATCGGTGCCGGTATTGATGCTGCCCGAAAGGGCGGTGACGGTGAGGTTGCCTCCGGCTTCGGTCCGGACCGAGCCGCTGCCGACGCTGACTTCCTTGCCGGCGACCAAGCCGATGGCGCCGTTTTGCGTTTGCAGCGAGCCGCTGCCCTGGAAGTAAATTCCGCCCACCCCTGGCTGGACCTGGTTGGGGGTGGCGAAATCGCGCCCGGCCTCGAGCGTGACCGACCAACCGCTTTCGGCAACGATGCCAGCGCCGTCGGCGACGGTGATGTCGTGGCCGGCCTCGAGGGTCAAGTGGCTGCCCGGACTCGAGACGCCCGTGCTCTGCCCCAGGTCCCAAGTCGTGCCTGGGGTGACATTGATGTCGTGCGTGGCCTGGAGGTCGATCTGGGAGAAGCCCGTGAAGGCGGAGTTCACATTCAAGTTGAGTGTTCCCGGGTCGGTGTTGGCGGCGACGGTGCCCGAGCCCGCACTGCCGGTCCCGCTCGAGCCGAGATTGATGTCCGTCGGGTCCAATACCAGTTTTCCGCCCATGCCGCCGGGGGCCGTTCCGCCATCGACCTTCGAGTGGACCGCCGCCAGGACCGGGGCGGAAATCTCGACGGTGCCGCCGTTCCCACCCGAGGGTCCACCGGCGACGGAGATTTCCGAGCCGGGCGCATCCGTGAACGTGCCGTGGGACTGGATCGTGACGCGGCCGCCGTCGCTGACACGCGGGCCTTCGCCGCGGGCCTCGAGGCGAGAGCCGGCGCCGAGGGTCAGCCGTTCGCTGGCGAACAATTCGATGACGCCGTTGTGCTGGCGGACCGAGTCCGCCTGGAGGAGGCCGCTCTGGTTGACGGCCTGGGCTTGCAGGCGGATGGCGCCGCCGTCGGCGACGAGTTTGCCGGTGTTATCCACGCTGCCGTTGGGGAGGGTGACCTTGACGCTGAGCCCGCGGCCGTCCGGGCGATCCGACAGCAGCACCTCTTGTCCGGCGGATAAGCCGATTTTACCGTCGGGAGCGGAGATATTGCCGTGGTTTTCGACGTTTTCGGCGATGAGGTAGGCGCTGCCGCCGCGGGCGGTTTTGATTTCACCGTAGTTGATGATGCTGGCGGCCGGGGGCGGGCCGGTGAACTCCCAGGCGCCGCCAGCGCCGAAGTTGGCGGTCGGGCTCGCCGTGGTCGCGACCAGGCCAGCGGCGTGGATCTCGGAGCCGGGCCCGAAGAAGAAGCCGGACGGGTTCATGAGGACCACGACCCCGTTGGCGTCGAGGTGGCCCCAAATCCGGGACGGATTGGGGTCGTTGATTTTGTTCCAGACGACCGAAGCGGGGGAAGGCTGGATGAAGGTGGTGGTTTGGCCCGGGGCGATGTTGAAGGACTGCCAGTTGAGGAAGGCGTTCTGGGATACGGTGACATTGAGTTGGGGACCGTTGACGGTCGCGGTGGCGGCGCCGCCGCGCACGGTCAGGCCCTGCGGGTTGGCGCCGGCATTCCAAATCGCGGCCAGAGACACGGTGAAAGCCAATCCAGCCAGCCCCGCCCGGCGCCGCCGGAACCGGCATTGTCCAGCAACGCGAAGATGGTGAAACCAACACTGCATAGCCGGGGTAGAATCTAGGCGCAATCGCTGCCCGCGACCAGAGAACCTGGGTGACAACCCCGTGACGTTTGGGTGACGGGCGGCGGTTCTTTTGGCCGGGGCCTTCGTTGGCTCGGCCCTTACAGCCCGCGGCGGAGATGCGAAGACCCGTGCGAAAGCACCCTCGCCGCAGCGGCCCCGCCCAAAATCTCTCGCCGCAGGACCTCGCGCAATTTTAAAACACGCACTGAGGGGCGGGTGGCGAGAGCGAAGATGGCACCAGGAGCCGGAATGGGTTGGAGCCGGCGCGACAGCGTCTTGGAGTGCGGCGGTCCGCCGCCGCTATGTCAACGCCGCGACCAGTTCGAGAGCGCCAGAGGACTGGCGCAGTCCAAAACCTGGCGGTTCGCGGAAAGCCTCCGTTCGCATTTGCACGAGAAATGGGATCTGGAACCGCACGCGATCGGACCCCAACTTTTCCCAAGCCGCAGCGCGTGCCGCGCCGCTGCGGGTTGAGGACAACCCGCGGTCCGGATCATGGGTAGCCGATCAGCCGGGCGGCCGGGAGCCGAGATAACCGCCGATCAGCGCGGCGAAGGGTTTACTGACCAGACCCTGGGAAAGAATACAGTTTGTGGCGTCGCTTTTGGCTTCTG
>JAGWYX010000655.1 GCA_018969165.1 Verrucomicrobiota bacterium | reverse complement strand
CAGACGCCAGCGCCATCGGAAATCCCACTCAGTTGACCGCAGAAGTTTGCATATCCCCGACGTGCCGAGGTCGGTCGCCCAAATCCCATCTGCGGCGGTGAATTGTTCATTAAGCGTGACCGTTATCTGGCCGTCCAAAGGCATTAGCGGTGCAGAGCCTATGGAGCGAATAAGTCGAAACTGGGCCTTCTGACCTTCGACCTTTCCGGCCAAATAAAGGATTGAAGGACCGAACTGCTGATCCAGGACAACAGCTTGCGCTGCCACTCCGCCGTCTCCGTCCTGGAAACGGACAATAATTGGGGCACGGTTTGTGCCCGACACATACCCATGCCAGATGCCAGTCAATTTTGGAGGGTTGGCGCTCATGTCACGATTTCGACTTTGGCCGATAATCGCGGGCATCCAGGCAACCGTCGTAAGTGGCGCGGTCAATCTTGATCCAGTCGGTGCCGTTGATGCCGCGTTTGTTGTGGGGGACGGGGCTCACCGGGAAGGCGGAGGCAACCTTGATCCAGCGATCCTGAAGTTTGGCGATGACTCGAATTCCGTCGGCGACCTCGGACAGGTCCTGGTCCTGGCTGAAGATCACCGCGACATCGAAGGCGTTCTGGTGAGCCAGGCTGATGACATCAATGGCCAAGCGAACGTCCACGCCCTTTTCCTGGCCAACGACGGCAGAATGGGTTGTTCCATCGCGCAGCTTGACGGTCTGGAGGCGGTAACGGAGTTGGCGGGAGAAGACATGAACGCCTTCGCGGTGGAGTTGGAGAATTTTCGCCTGCCAGAAATGGTGCCAAAACGCATTATCCTCAGCCGAGGGAAAGCCGGTGTAGAAGCGGCTCTGAACAAGTCCCCAGCCTCGCTGCTGGCATACCCGTTGGGTCAGAGCTTTGGGATCGTAATTCGGGTAGGAGTAACCGAAGGTAGTCTTGGCGGCGTAAAAGAGGTTCTGGCCATCAATGAAGGCCACGGCGCGCTTGGTGGCGGGTTCAGCGGACATGGTTGACCTCGGTACCGGGAAAAAAATAACCCCGCCCGGACCTTTCGGCGTATCGGGACGGGGAGCAGATAAATCTGCCGTGCCGAAGCACTGAACGACGATATGTCAGCCGGCTGGCATCGTCAAGAGCCTTGATTTCACCCGGATCGGTCATCGCTGGTTGCCTGCGTATGGCGGCGCGTCTTCCTTCAACTGCATCGGCTCCGTCAGGGTGTTCACTTCGAGCCGGTAGTGCTCGACCTTCTTGACCTCGTGCCACGGGAATCGAGCCGGGTCTTTGATTGGCTCTTCCAGATGCGGCTCGGTATCGCAGTGGGTAACGACGTACAACCAGTACAGGTCACGCCGGTCTTCGGCAATTCGCTTTTCATTTGGCGAAAGGAAGATGGTGCCGGTCGCCGCGCCGATGCCCTTGACCTCGATCAATCGCAGCTCGCCGGTCAGCGGGTGCAGGCTCCGCAGGTCAAAGCCGAGGTTCTGCTCCTGGACATCCTCGATCTTGCAGCCGCGTGCCTGCTCATAGGCAATCACCGCCTCGACGGCCTTCTTCTCGGTCTCGCGGTCGGTTTTCAGGTGGGTGTGCGCCGGGACGTTGCGCTCCGGGTGGGGCATCACCACGGCCAAACCAATACGTTCAACGCCCTGGAGCGACAGGCTGCGCTGCCGGGCCAGTTCCGTCAGCCGCAGGTCGCGGCGGCGTTGGAGTTCGTGGAGTTTCAGGGCCTCCAACTCTGCCAGGCCGATGGCGCTCGGATCACCCTGGTCCTGGGCGACCAGGTGTTTGCTGAGCACGGCATCGCGCTTCTTGATGAGTTCATCGAAGCAGGCGCGGACGCTGGCCTCGATGAGGTCCAGCTCATGCTGGCGTTCGGCGGCGATCTCGGCCCGGAACGGCTGGAGAGCTTTCTCGAACAGAAATGTCTGCGTGCCTGGATCATCGGCGGGCAAATCCGGCAACATCTTGGGTTGCCGTTCCGGGGCGATCAAATCGAGCAGATAACTCGGGTCGCGCAGGCGGCGGGTACTGTCGGCGTTGGTCTCCACCAGGAACAGGCGGCGGTGAAGCACGTTGCCCACGCCGTCCGCAACCCCGGCGATGAACAACTCCAGCAGGGCGGGTTGCTCGCGTTCCAGTTCGTAGAACACCGCGCCCTGGCGAAGCTGCGGCTGTGTGATGTCCCACACCTGGCGGCGGACGGCTTCGAACAAGGGGTGCCCCGGCGTGACCCATTCGAGCCGCGCATCGGATTCCAGGGTGCCCCGGTCGAAACAAATCCGGTCGTAGCTCTTGGCGAGCTGAAGTAGCCGCCAGTCCTTGGTGCGGGCCTGGTCGTAGAGCGCGAGGGGAATCTTCCCCACGCGGAAAGCGCGAGGGATGTAGCGCGGGCCTCTGGCCTGCGGGTTCGCCGGGCCTCCTGGCCCGGCGTCTGAATGGGCGGCGGGGACGCCGCCTGAACCGGCAGGCGGGGACGCCTGCCCCACGGTTAATGGCGTCAGGGGGAGACCCACTTCTTTGGCACTGGCCTCGAAAAACCGGGCGACGGTTTCCGGCACGATCCGACGTTCCTGCGCCAGCGCCCGGCGCTCAACCAGCATGGGCAGGTTCAGGTTCTTTTTCGCCAAGCCTTCCAGGGCGGACTGGCAGATGCGCCGGAAATCCTCTTCCCGGACCTCGACTTCGAGCCGGGCTTCGAGGTCATTGGCGCTGAGCTTGCCCGCGTAAAAGTCGCGCAGGAGGCGCTCGATCTGGTTCGCCGGCAGGACTTCACCCACGACATTGAACACCGCGTCATCATCCAGGGCATCTCGAATCTTTTGAAGCCTCTCCACCAGAATCTGGAGGATTCGGCCTTCGATTGTGTTCTGCGCGAAGAAATTGAAGATCAGGCAATTCTCGGTTTGGCCGTAGCGGTGGATGCGCCCCATGCGTTGCTCCAGCCGGTTCGGGTTCCACGGAATGTCGTAGTTGAACAGGACATGGCAGCACTGGAGGTTGATACCCTCGCCCGCAGCCTCGGTCGCCACCAGCACCTGCGTCTTCAAATCCCAAAAATTGCGCTCTGCCCAGAGCCGGGTCTCTGGTTCGTCGCGGCTGCCCGGTTTCATGTTGCCGTGAATCTGGCCCACCGTCAGGTTCCAGGACCTGAGTTTGGCGACGAGGTAATCGAGGGTGTCCCGGTATTCAGTGAACAGGAGCAACCGCAGGTTCGG
>JAGWYX010000654.1 GCA_018969165.1 Verrucomicrobiota bacterium | reverse complement strand
GCGTCGTCGAGATTTTCTCGGGCTCCTGAAAAACGATTTCGGTCTGGCTCGCGGCGTCGGCCCGCCGACGCTTTTTGGGTTTTGGGACGGGCGTGATGAACGCGGAGCGACGGCGGGACTCGGTGATTTGGTTCGTGGGCTGGCCGTCGGGATCGAGTTCCCAGTGTCGCCCGGGGTACGCGTAGTGCGAGTTGAGAATGGGCTGCTCGAAGAAATCGGTGGGCATGTTCGGCTCTACGGTCCTCGGAATCGGTGGATTGGGGACAATGCGACACCAAAACCGGTGCCGGCATCAGTCGTTGTTGAAGCGCGCCGCAGCGTCATAGCCCTTGCGGTGAGTGTTTACTCCAAGTTGCCTGGAGTTGCATCAAAAAACTCAGGGTTGCTCGCGCTTGCGTTTGAGGTGGCCGTTGCGAGCGGTGGTCGTAATGCACGGTGAAAGGGTCGGCGATTTGTCCGGCCCGGTGCGCGGGTGCACGGGCGCGACCGGGCCAGTCAAAGCGTCGCGGGGTTGGGACCATCGCACTGAATGGTGGGGATTCGGCGTGGAGCGGCACGGCCTGGCGGCTTGCGGCAAACGGTTTCGAGCTTGGTTTCGCCTTGTCTCCGCCGGGAGCCTCGCACAATACTGAGCGAGCAATGGCAAAGGTGCTGGGAGAATCTGGCAGATACGTCACTGAGGAGGCGGCCAAACAGTCGCGGCGGATCACTCTTCGGGCGGTCGGGGTGATGGCGGGTTTTGGCTTCATTGAGGGCTATGTTGTGGCGAGTCTCATCCCATTTGGGCTGCTCCCGACGTGGGGGCGGGCGTCTGTCGCGTTCGGGATTGTTCCGTGCGCTTGGCTTCTTGGTAAACATGAAGTGAAAAAACTGGGTGCGTTGTTCAAGCAGCGGGAGGCGATGCGCAGAGGAGTTCAAGGCGAGGCGATCGTCGGCAGGATCTTGGCTGATTTTCCGGACGAGTTTTGCGTGATCAACGATGTGACCACTCCGTTCGGAAACCTCGACCACGTTGTAGTGGGCCCGACTGGTGTCTTCGTCCTGGACTCCAAGAGTTGGCGCGGTGTGGTGTCGGCGGACGGCAAGGGGGAGCTCCTTTTGAATGGACAAACGACGGACAAGCCGCACGTGCGCCAATTTGTCGGACGCATGCTCGGAGTCCGAGACCGCGTGCGTGTGCTGGCACCCGGACTCGATCCATTCTATCAGGGCCTCTTCGTGTTCACGGCAGCCCGCGTGGATGCGAAATGGGGGTCGACGGGGAACGTTCATTGTGTCCGTGACGACCAACTCCACGATTATATTGTGGAAAAGGACTTTGGCACGCGGCTGCGGACGGGAGAAGTTGAGAGAATCGCCCAAGCGTTTCTTGGTTTGGCTCACATGGACCGAGAGTTTGGGCACCGTGAGCGTGCAGCCGCGAAACCGTTGACAAGACCGTGAGCAGGAGCATTTTTGCGGCGGTTGCTGCCGCGTTGGCATTCGCGGCGGTTTTGATATTGGTCGCCGTTCACCCGGCGGCTCCTGGCGGTGTGACGGTCACGTTCCACGGGGTCCGAGGTGCCACTCCAGGCACGAATCTGCTCGCGTTCGCTTTGACGAATCACACAACGTCCCGGATCGAACTGATGCCTGTCGTTACATTCGAAGGCAATGGGAATGCCGGTTGGCCCGGTTGGCTTCACTCGCCTCCAATGTTCGAGCGGAAGTTTCTTAAGCCAGGTGAAGTGGTGATTCTCGAAGTGCCAGAGCCAACGAGCAACGGCATTTGGCGCGCTGTCTTTTCGTACGACCCCAAGACCACCCGACACGAGTATTGGGTGGCGACCGTCCAGGGTATTGGCCGGCTATTTGGACAGAATGTCGGATTGGGTCTGCCCAATTCGAAAAGCGAATGGATCACGCGGACGAACACCAGTTGGACGAATTGGAGTGAGCCGGCGCGGTGAGGGAGCCTCGTGGCGCAGGCCGCAGTGAATGGCGGTCTTTGAGCGCAAGGGTCACGGAGCGTTGCGCGGAGTGACCTAGTGCGAAAAAGAGCCGGCAATGACTGCGCGCCGAGCATTCCCGGGTCGGCGATTTGTCTGGACCGGTGCGCGGGAGCACGAGCGCAACCGGGCCAGTCAAAGCGCCGCAGGGTCGGAACCGTCGCCCTGAATGGCGGTGATTCGGCGTGGAGCGGCGCGGCCTGCCGCTGGAGCGCAACGCTGAAGCAGCCGCCATTGAGTGCGGTCGAATCGGAGGGTTCACCGCAGAGGCGCGGAGACGCAGAGAACACCCTGAGGGGAAAAGGCGCGGAACTCGTGAGTCGGGAGCGCGAAGTCGTTTGAGGCTGCCGGTCTGCCGGGGGCATCAAACGTGTTCGCGCCAGGGGGCGGACTCGGAGGGTGACCGGTTTTCCGCCGAGGAGTTGATCGTTTCGAAACGGTCGGCGCGGGATCTGGTGCTCGGGCCGCCTTTGCCCGCGGTGAGTGGCGCGGGCCGTTTGCGTGGAAGTGCCGGGTGTTAAGGAGCCTTGCGTGCCGGGCGTTTATCTGGCATATCGTTTGTATGCGAAAGAGCAGCATGCCAGCAGTTAATTATCGTTACCTGGTGAGCCGGCCCGGAGTGTGCGCAGGCAAGATGACGATCGAGGGCACCCGGATCGGCGTCCATGATGTGGTGGGCCTGATCGTCAATGGGGCCAGCCTCGAGGACGTGCAGCGCAGCCTCCCGGACCTGACGAAGGCGCAGATATACGAATGCCTGGCTTACTATGAAGACCACCGCACCGAGATCGATGCGTTGGTTGCGGAGCAAATGAGCGAGGGGCCGGGTTGAAGTTTTTGCTGGATCATGACGTTCCGGCGGAGGTGGGTCAGTTGCTGCGGTACTGGGGACACGACGCACAGCAATCGCACGAGGTCCTCTCCGTCGATGCACCCGATGCGGAGGTGTTCGCGCAGGCCCAGAAGGACGGCCGTGTGATTGTGAGCTGCAACCGCGATCATTTCCTTACCTTGGCCAACCGGTCTGTGGCCCTGAAGGAGGAGTTTCCTGGATTGGTCATCCTGATTCGCCGTCGAACGCGGCAAGCGGAGTGCGGCCGATTGCTCACATTGCTTCGCCGGGCTGGGGAGAACGGCTTGGACGGCAACATAAACTTCGCCTGACGGGTTGGGGTCCTCCAGAAGACGGATTGAACTCCGGTCCGCTTGCCGCAGTCCAGTGCAGTCCAGTGGATCC
>JAGWYX010000653.1 GCA_018969165.1 Verrucomicrobiota bacterium | reverse complement strand
CCCTGGCGCTTTCCGGTGGGTCTCTGGCAAAGCGGCGGAGGACCGCCGCACTCCAAGACGCTGGCACGCCGGCGTCCCCCCCTTCCGATTCATGCTCCCATTTTATGCGCAATTGCAAAAGGGGGCTCCTCAACCGAAAGGCAGCGGCGGAGGTGAGTCCGCTAAATCTGATCGCCAATCAAATGGAGCCGACTCACGTCGGCTGCTGCGGGGCGCGGGTGGTTCATGGTTCCCTTGCATGCGCGATCGCGAAAGGAGGTTTCCCATGCACCGGTCCGCGGTAGGGCCGAGCTGCTGCTCGGCCAGGCGGGGAAGCGGACGCAGGCTCAAGCCTGCGGCTACGGACGCCCTACCAGGTTCATGGGCCGTGAGGAGGTCTGAAAGGAACAAGGGCATTTCCATGAACGGCGTGCCCGCAGGGCGCGAGCGTGGGAGAAACGCAGAGACGCGGAGGGCGCAAAGGAGCGCCGAGGGGAACTACCAGACAGACTTTGCTCCGCGACCCTCGGCGTGCTCCGCGACTCTGCGTTCATCCGCGCCCGCATCCACTCCGATGTGGGGAAGCCGGTGGCGAGAAGGTTCGGTCCAGGGGCCCATTTCATGCGCCAGCGCGCAAGGAGGCTTGAACGGCCTGAACGACCGTCAGGTTTTGGAGTGCGCCAGTCCCCTGGCGCTTTCCGGTGGGTCTCTGGCAAAGCGGCGGAGGACCGCCGCACTCCAAGACGCTGGCGCGCCGGCGTCCCCCCCTTCCGATTCATGATCTCATTGCTGGCCTGGTTCACGAACCTGTTCCCGGTCTGGGTGCTGCTGGGCGGGGTGCTGGCGCTGCTCGAGCCGGCGTGGTTCACCTGGTTCCGCGGCAACGCCATTGTCTGGGGCCTGGCCGTCATCATGCTCGGCATGGGCATCACCCTGAGCCTCGAGGATTTCAAGCGCGTCCTGAGAATCCCGCGCAGCATCCTGCTCGGGTTCGGCGCCCATTACCTGGTCATGCCGTTCCTGGGCTGGAGCCTGGCTCATGCCCTGAAACTCGAACCGGCCTTCGCCGTCGGCCTGATCCTGGTCGCCTGCTGCCCGAGCGGCACCGCGTCCAACGTGGTCAATTACCTGGCGCAATCCGATGTCGCGCTGTCCGTGCTGACGACGATGTGCTCGACGCTCGGGGCGGTGTTCATGACGCCGTTGCTGACCAAATGGCTCGCCGGCGCCTACGTCCCGGTGGATGCCTGGAAGCTGTTTTTGGACACCGTGCAAATCGTCCTGCTGCCGGTCGTGCTGGGGCTGGCGGTGCATCACCTGTTCCCGCGCGCGGTCCAGGCGGTCCTGCCCGTCGCGCCGCCGGTGTCCGTCGTGGCGATCGTGCTGATTTGCGCCAGCATCATCGGCCAGCACGCCGACGACGTGAAACGGTCCGGGGGCGTGCTGCTGCTCGGCGTGCTCGGGCTGCACACGGGCGGGTTCCTGCTGGGCTACGGGATTTCACGGGTCCTGGGTTACAACCGGACGATCAGCCGAACGGTGTCGATCGAGGTCGGCATGCAGAACTCGGGCCTCGGGGTCGCGCTGGCGCAAAAGAATTTTTCCAGCTTGCCGACGGCCCCGGTGCCGTGCGCCATTTCGAGCGTGTTCCACTCGGTGATTGGCAGCCTGCTGGCGGGCTGGTGGCGGCTGCGCCCCGTCCGAACGGGTGACCCGCGCTCGCCAGGATCCGGGTCGCGGTAGGGCCGCGGCCTCCGGCCGCGCCGCTGGTGGATCGGACGACGGCGCGTCGGGACGGCGTCGCCCGACGCGGTTCACGGGCTGTGAGCAGGTCCAAATGGAACAGGGAGCCCTCGATGAAGCGGACCGCGGGTTGGCCTCAACCCACAGCGGCCCGGCACGCGCCGCGGCTTGGGAGAAGCCGCGATTCGATCGCGTGCGGTACCTCGTACCGGTTCAGGCGCAAACTCCACGGCGGCCGGCGGCCCGGAGCTGCCGCGCCAAGCTCGGTTCTCGCGGCCCGACCTCACGGCCCCGTCACCGGCGCGTTGGTCAACAGCTCGATCCAGTAAAACGCGTTCAGGTCCGGACTCAAGTCGATGTAACTCGTGGTCGTGTTCGTGGCCACCACCGACGGCGCCACCACGACCGCATTGGTCGAGCTGGGATCGTCTTTGCGGTACACCCGATAGGCCTGGTTCGACACGCTGTTCCACGTGATCAACGGCACGATCCGTGCCGTCACGTGAATCTTCACCGACTTCGGATCGAGCGGACTGGTCCCGTCGAGGAACTCCTGGTAATTGTTCGACCCGTCGCCGTCCGGATCGGCCGTTGCCGTCGCCTGGGCGTTGGTCGCGTAGTTCGGTCCGAAGTATTGCGCCAACCAGGCGTTGAACGCGTTGGTGAACGTGACGCTCGTGACCTGCGACACCGGGTACTGGTTTACGAACACGACCGCCTGGAGGTTGATGGCGAGCGCCGCCGAATTGCTCAGCGTCAGGCTGTTCGTCGGGCCCGGGGTGTAGATGGCCGAGTTGGTACCCGGTGTCGTTCCATCCAACGTGTAACGGATCACGCCGTCGGCGACGGAGGTCTCCAGCGTCACGGTGATCGAGTTAGTGAACAGCCCGCCTCCGGGGTTGATGAGAACCAGAGGCGGGATGCCGAAGGTGATCTGGCGGAGATGGTAATAATCACCCACGATCAGGCTCCCATCCGCCAGCAGCAGCGGCCGGCCCACCTGAACGAACCTGGCCAGTGCCGCCAGACCGTCACGGTATCCCAGGCCATCGCCCACCGACCAGGCCGTCGTGCCATCGGGGTTGAGCTTGAGCAATGTTCCCATGCTCGTCGCGGCGTAAACCCCGCCGGTGGCGTCCAGCGCCAGGTGTTCGAGGTCCGGAACGCCGGTGGCAAAGGCGCTGACCACGCCATTGGTGCTGATCTCGCGGATCGCGCCACCCGCCGAGTCGGCGATGAAGAGCGTGCCGTCCTTGGCGAAGGCGATGTCGATAGGCGTGCCGTAAGTCCCCGAGAACGTCGAGACCAAACCATCCGAGTTGATGATGCGGATCCGCTGGTTGAGCGAATCGGCGACATAGACGTTGTCATTGGCGTCGATGGCCAGGCCGCTCGGGGCATTGAACTGGGCGTTGGTTCCGACGCCATCCCGGTAACCCGCGGTCGAGCCGGCGAAGGTGGACACGAGGCCGTTGGTCCCGATTTTGCGGATGCGGTTGTTGCCCTG
>JAGWYX010000652.1 GCA_018969165.1 Verrucomicrobiota bacterium | reverse complement strand
AAGATCTCCGGCCACCGCATTACCGGGCGATCAAGCGGCTGGCGGATTTCCGGTTGATCGCCAAGTCGAAGCTCAGGTTTGCCCACGACGCGTTGTTCGGAGTCGGCGCCGGGTGTTTTGATGCCTTGCTGGCGGGCACGAGCTGCACGGTGACGACGTTGAACGGCGTCCACGATCCATTCTTCGGCGGGATCAATCCCGAGCCGGTGTCGCAGAACTACGGCGCCAGCTCGGCGTACTTGAGGAAACATCGGCATGACCTGTGCCTGGTCACCGACGGGGACGCAGACCGGGTGGGTGGGATGGACGGGCGCGGGCGAGCGCTGACGACGCACCAGATCATCTGCTTGTTGCTGCATCATTTCAGTCGCAACCGGCGCGGGCGCGGGCGGGTGGTCAAGGCGCTGACGACGACCTCGATGGTGGACAAGATGTGCCAGGCGATGGGGTTGCCGTTGGTGGAGACGGGGGTGGGCTTCAAGTATATCTGCGCGGAGATGCTGAAAGGCGACGTGCTGCTCGGGTTCGAGGAGAGCGGCGGGATCGGTTTCCCGGGGCACATCCCCGAGCGGGACGGGATTCTGGCGGGGATGCTGCTGCTGGAGATGCTGGCGATGGAACGGGCGCCGGTGAACCGGTTGCTGGCGCGGCTGGAACGGGAGTTCGGTCCGCACCGGTATGCGCGGATCGACACGCGTTTTCCGCTCGAGCAGCGGGCGGCGCTGATGGAGTTGTGCCGGTCCCAGCCGCCCGCGCGATTGCTGGGTTCGCCGTTGGCGGAGGTCAAGTCGTACGACGGGGTGAAGTACGTGGCGGCGGACGGTTCGTGGTTGATGCTGCGGGGATCGGGGACGGAGCCGGTGCTGCGCATTTACGCGGAAGCGCGGACGGAGACGGGGGCCCGGCGACTGCTTCAAGTGGGGCTGGAGCTGACGCGGCGGGTGGCGCGGGAGGGGGAAAAGCGGCGGTGAGACCGCCGCACTCCAAGAGGCTGGCGCGATGGCTGGGGCGTGAGGCGGTCGCGAAGCGGCTTGGAGTGCGGAGGCCTGCGGCGTGAGAATTGGGCCGCCTCCTGGGACGAAAAACCGGAAAAAACGGTGCAAAAAAGCTGTTGCAAGGCGGGGTTGATCTGCTAGAGTGCAGGCTCCGTTGTCGAGCGCCGGAACCGGCCGGCAAGCCGGGTCGGACCGTCGGTTTCAAAGGCGGGAAAGCAAGGGTTTGAAAATGTTCAAATACTTGTTGCAACCGAAAGTCGCTTTGTTATTATCCGCGCTCCGTTTTCCCCGCCGGTTGCGGGACAACGACGATTGCCGGGCCGAGAACCGACGCCTTTCCAAGGGCGCGGGAATGATGGCCGGGCCTCCAGGCCCAGACTTGGGAACTGATTATGCCAGTTAAAACAATTCGACCGCTGACGCCTTCGACGCGATATATCACCATCGCGTCGTATGCGGAGATTACCAAGAGCCGGCCGGAGAAGGCCCTGGTGGTCATTCGCAAGAAGACGGGCGGACGGAACAGCTACGGTCGGGTGACCAGCCGGGGCATCGGCGGTGGGCACAAGCAGAAGATCCGGCTGGTGGATTTCAGACGGAAGAAGTTCGGGGTCGAGGCCAGCGTGCTGGCGATCGAGTATGACCCGATTCGGAGCGCGCGGCTGGCCTTGCTGCAATACAAGGACGGAGAGAAGACTTACATCATCGCGCCCAACGGGCTGCAGGTGGGGGCCAAGCTGATGAACGGGCCGGCGGCGCCCCCGGAGGTGGGGAACCACCTGCCGTTGAAGTCGATCCCGGTGGGGATGCAGATTCACAACCTGGAGGTGTTGCCGGGCAAGGGCGGGCAGATCGTGCGTTCGGCCGGGGCGGCGGCGACGCTGATGTCGCGCGATCAGGGTTACGCGGTCGTGCGGCTGCCGTCGGGGGAAATCCGCAAAGTGAACGAGGAGTGTTACGCGACGATCGGGCAGGTGGGGAATGTGGAACACGAGAACGTGGTGCTGGGCAAGGCGGGCCGGGGACGGCACCGGGGCATCCGGCCGTTGTCGCGCGGGGTGGCCAAGAACCCGGTGGACCACCCGATGGGCGGCGGGGCGGGCAAGACCTCCGGCGGCGGGCACCCGGTGACGCCGTGGGGGGTGATCACCAAGGGCTTCAAGACCCGGCGGCGGATCAAGTATTCGGACCGCTTTATCCTGGTGCGGCGGGATGGCCGGCCGATGAAACAGCGATAGCAGTTATGGGACGCTCAATTAAAAAGGGTCCATTTGTGGACCCGCACTTGCAGGAAAAGATCAGCGCGCTGAACGCCAGCGGCATCAAGAAGCCGATCAAGACCTGGTCGCGGCGGTCGATGATCACGCCCGAGTTCGTCGGGCACACCTTCAATGTGCACAATGGCAAGACCTTCTTGCCGGTGTTCGTGACCGAGAACATGGTGGGCCACCGGTTGGGGGAATTTTCGCTGACGCGGACGTTCAAGAAGCACGGGGCGCACACGGCCAAGGCGGAGGCCAAGTAGCATGGAAGTGCGCGCCGTCAGCCGGTATTTGCGAATGTCGCCGCAGAAGATGCGCGAGGTGACGCGTCAGATTCAGGGGTTGAACGCCCTGCAAGCGCAAGCGGTCCTGGCGGTGGTGCCGCGCAAGTCCGCCCGCCTGGTGGCCAAGACGTTGAAGTCGGCCCTGGCCAACGCGGAGAACAACAAGGGCCTCAAACCGGAGGGCCTGCGGGTCAAGCAGGCGGCGGCGCAGTCCGGGCCGACGATCAAGCGGTTCGTGCCGAAGGCGCGCGGGTCGGCGGGGCCGATTCTGAAGCGTTGCTGCCATGTGAGCATCATCTTATCCGACGAATAATCATGGGCCAGAAGACTAATCCAATCGGTTTGCGTGTCGCCTTGAGCAGAGACTGGCGGTCGCGCTGGTTTGCGGAGAAGAAGGAATTCGGCAAGCTGCTGGTCGAGGATGCCCACATCCGCGACCTGCTCAAGAAGCGGCTGGAGTCGGCCTCGGTGCCACGGGTGCTGATCGAGCGGGCGGCCAACCGCTGCCGGATCACGATCCTGACGGCGCGGCCCGGGGTGGTGATCGGGCGCAAGGGAGCCGAGATCGACCGGATCAAGGAGGAGCTGAGCCGGATGACGGGCAAGGAGATTTACGTGGACATCCAGGAGGTCAAGACGCCGGAATTGGATGCCCAGTTGGTGGCGGAGAACGTGGCGCTGCAACTGGAGCGGCGGGTGTCGTT
>JAGWYX010000651.1 GCA_018969165.1 Verrucomicrobiota bacterium | reverse complement strand
GGCCAGGCCGGCGTCGGTGATTTGCGTGTGCTCGAGGTGCAGACGGGTCAGGTTGGTCAAGCCGTCAATCGCCACCAGGCCCGCGTCGGTCACTTTGGTGCCGGCGAGATTGAGGTCCGTCAGATTCAGCACGTCCTTCAACGGCGCGATGATCGCGTCGGTGGCGGTGGCGCCGAGCGGGCGGAAATTGGCTTCGCGCAAGTTGACGTTCAGGGCGATAGGCCGCACCGAAACGCCCAGGGCGTCGAGTTTACCCACGGCCGCCAGTTCGGCGGCGCTCGGCTTGGCGCCGGTCAGGACGGGGCCGGTCGGCATGACGAGGGCGGTCGTGGCTGGCGCGGGGGCGGCTTCCTTGATCGCCAGGCCGTCCGGCCAGTTCGCCCCCTGATTGATCCAATCGCGGATCAAGTCGGTTTGGGCCTTGGCGAGCGGATCGGCCTTCTGCGGCATGATGTCGTCATCGCCTGCGGGCAGGGTAATGCGCCGGTATAACTCGCTCTTGGCAGCCTGGCCGGGCACGATCACGGGCCCGTCCTTGCTCCCTTTGAGGGCCGCGTCTTTGACGTCCAGGCGCAGCTTGCCCTTTTGTTTATCGGGTCCGTGACACTTCAAGCACGACTGTTGGAAGATCGGCAGGACGTCTTTGGCAAAATCAACTTTTGTTTCGGCGTGGGCCGGGGGGACCGCCCCAACGGCAGCCAGCGCCAGAACCACGATCCACGTTTGGCTATTCCAGGTCGAGTACATGACAATGTGTGTGACTTCAGTTAGCAAACGATCCCCGGGTCCGACTCTCGAGGGAGCGCCGGCCCGGTCGCTGCATGCGGACAGGAGAAAGGTAACCAGCCGCTGCCGATCGTTCAACCGGATATTCGTCTGGCTCCCGGCGCCGGGTCGCCGCTACCATCCGGGTGTGGCCCGCGCCCTGCTGCGATCAATCGCGATGAAACCGCCGCGCCCGAAGTCAAGCCCGCCGCCGGGCAGGCTGGAGTCCTTGAACCGTGAAACAAACCGTCACCCCGTAGAGTCTGGGCGACTTTTTCGCGGTCGGTGTTTCTTCCCGCAAGGACTCTCTAAGCGAGGCGCGCGGAAGGAACAGAAGATGGCAACGCAGGATGGAAGAGGCACGAATGAACTGACCGGTGGTCTGAGGCGCGCCTGGCGGCTCAGATGGTTTTCGACGGCGCTGCTGCTGGGGTTTCACGGGCTGACGGCCCAGGCGGTGTTGTTCTACTCGAGCGGCGATCCGAGCCACAACACGACGCCACCGACCGGCGCCTTGACCGACAGCGGCTGGCAATTGGAAGGTCAATGGGGATCGTTTCTGGGCACCCCCATCGCGCCGAATTACTTCATCACCGCGCGCCATGTCGGCGGCAACATTGGGGAGCCGTTTGTTTATGCCGGCGCGACCTACCCGACGGCGGCGGTCTTTGACGATCCGGACAGCGATTTGCGCATCTGGCGGGTCTGCGGCACGTTTCCGACCTACGCGATGCTCTATGCGAACACCAACGAGGTCGGGATGGGCCTGGTGGTGTTCGGGCGCGGCACCCAGCGCGGCGACCCGGTGTCGGTCGCCGCGGGCGTGACCAACGGTTGGTTCTGGGGCCCGCCGGACGGGGTCCAACGGTGGGGCACGAACGTCGTGGCAGACGCCGTCGATGGGGATCAGTTGTTCCCCGTCCCCGGCAGCCGCCTGGGCAGCCTGCTCGAGGCCTCCTTCAGCGCCGGCGGCGCCGACCAGGCCACCCTCTCGACGGGCGATTCGGCAGGCGGGGTGTTTATCCGGGATGCCGGGGTGTGGAAGTTGGCGGGCATCAACTACGGCGTGGACGGCCTGTTCAACACGACGACCAATGGTGCCGGTTTTGACGCCGCCATCTTTGACGAGCGCGGTCTCTACCTGGGCATGGCCGGTGACTGGACGTTGGTCCCGGCTTCCGGGCCCGACGCGGTTCCGAGCGCCTTCTACGCGACGCGCATTTCCTCGAATCTGAGCTGGATCCTCAGCGTGATCTCGACAACCGTTCCCGCGGATGCGCCGGCCCTGCAGTCCGCCTCGACCTTCGCCGGGCCGTATGCGGATGATCTGACCGGGACGCTGGATGCCCAGGCCCGGACGATCACGGTGCCGCTGGCGGGGCAGACCCGATTTTACCGCTTGCGCGCCTGCGTGCCGCTGGCGGTTACCGGGGTTCAAATCGTGTCCGGGGAGATGGTCCTGAACTACTGAGCGCGGCAACGGTTCTTGGACATTTTGCTTGTCCTGCGGGCCGCGAGGGCGGATGGTCGAGGGCCAGGACCCGACGATGAATTTCTCGGCTCGAGAAACGAATCCAACCCAGCTTTGAGAAGCACGCCATGAAATCACACCGACCGACTTTGGCCATTTGCAGTTTCATATCCACGCTCGGCGCGCTCACCCTGTCGGCGCAACCGCTGGGCGCGCTCAGCGGCCTGGCCGGACCGCTGGCCGGCCTGGCGGTCGAACATCCCGGCACGGCCCGGCACGAGGGGAGCTGGGACCGTTCCGGCGGCAACGGCGACGCGCGCGGCGTCGCGCCCGGGCAGACGCTGACCCTGCTCGACTTCAAAGGCGCGGGCATCATTCGCCGGTTCTGGGTCACGATCGCGCCCAACGACGACACGGTCCGGTGCCAGGCGATCCTCCGGATGTATTGGGACGGCGAGACCGACCCGAGCGTCGAAGTGCCCATCGGCGCGTTTTTCGGCGTCGGCTTTGGCGAGCAAAAGGATTACATTTCGCTCCCGCTGAACGAGACCAGTGGCGGCTACAATTGCTATTGGCCGATGCCCTTCCACAAATCGGCCCGCTGGACGATCACCAACCTGAGCCGCAAACGGATCGACGCGTTCTACTACAACATCGATTTCACGGCCTACGAAAACCTGCCGGCCAAGCTCCTGCCGTTCCATGCCGACTGGCGGCGCGAGAATCCCACCACGCCGGGTCAGACCTACACCATCCTCGAGGCGACCGGCCGCGGCCAATACGTGGGCACGGCGTTATTCATGCAGAACCTGCGCGGCCACGGCCTGGGATTTCTTGAAGGCGACGAGATGGTTTACCTCGACGGCCAGACCACGCCGGCGATCAACGGGACCGGGACCGAGGATTATTTCTCCAGCGGCTGGTATTTTGACAAGGGCCCGTATTCGGCGCCGTATCACGGCTGCGTCATCAAGGACACGACGATGGGCCGCGTGAGCGCTTACCGCTGG
>JAGWYX010000650.1 GCA_018969165.1 Verrucomicrobiota bacterium | reverse complement strand
ATCAGATCGTTCAGGTCGAACAGGACGTTCGTCTGCCAGAGAAACGCATGCTGGTCGGTCCCGGCGACGTCGGAGTAACCGACGACTATGTTAGAGTCGTTCACTCCTTGGGCATAACTGCTGGCGTAGGCATCCCCCAGAGTCCCCAGGTCCTGGAAGCCGCCGTTTTGAGACAGGAACGCATGGTGGGTGCCAGCAAAGCTGCTGCCGGCGTTACCGACCACGCTCCCCTCGTTGTTGATACCCCATCCGTAGGTTCCCCCGCCCAGCGAGCCGGGAATGGCCTGCATCCCGTGTTGCGGGTCATAAACAAAAGCCCGATCGCCATTGGCGGTCTGCGACCAGCCGGTCACCTCGCCGACACCGCTGATGGCATTGGCCTGGCTGGCCGATCCACCGGGGAGCGCGCCCAAGTCGATCATGCGTTGGCCGCTATAGAGAAAGGCATGCTGGGTCCCGTTGGCAAGGCGGCTGTCGCCCACGGCCTGGCCGGTGTTGTTGATGCCGCGCACGTAAGTGGGGGACCCTCCCAGCGAACCGATGTTCGTCAACTGCCCGTCGCTGTAGATGTAGGCGGGACCGTTCCCGCTCACCGTCACCTGGTCCGAATCATTAATGCCGCCCGCTGAATCGTTGAGGACTGGTGCCTGGTTTAACAGCGTCAGGACGCCGCCCGCGTCGATAAACGGTATGGACGCGGCGCCGGACTGCCACAGGCCCACCAGGTGCCCCGCACTATTCACGCCATAGGCGATGCTGGCGTTGGTGGCCAACGGTCCGAGGTCAACGATCACATACCGCGGGTAGCCGCCCGGAGTCAGGGCCACATTCAGGCAGGCCTGGGCCGAAGCCACGCTCTGGGTTTGATCGTACACCGCCACCGCCTGCCAGCAGGCCGTGCCCACGACCGACGGTTGCCAGGTGAAGGCATACGGCGCGTTCGTGATGCTGCCGAGCCGGTTGTTGTTCACGTAGAAGTCCAGCCGGTCCACCGTGCTGGCATGGGGCACGACCGAGGCGGTCAACGACAGAGGAACCCCAACCGGTATGGTCGCCCCGTTGGTGGGGCTGATCAGGGTGATGGCCGGGGTGGTCGCGGGATTGGGGAGAACGGTGACGGGCACCGGGGCTGAGTCGGCGGTGCGGCCGTTGGCGTCGGTGACGCTCGCCGAGAAGGTGTAGCTGCCGGGAGCGATGTTGGTAATGGTCCAGGCAAACGGCGGGTTGGTGACGGTGCCGAGATTGGAGTTGTTCACGCCGAAGTTCACCTCGCGGATCGCGGCGCCCAAGTCGCTTACCTGGGCCACCAAGGTAAGATTGGTCGGCGCGGTGACCAGGGTGTTGGAGGAAGGTGAGATAAGAGTGATCTGCGGAGCATAGTAGCTGGGCGGCTCCGCCATCTCGAAAACCGTCACTGGCGCCGACGTCGCCGTTGCTCCTTCGTTGTCCGTGGCCTGCGCGGTATAGACGTTGGTCGCCGCCGGCAGATTGAGCAACTGAAACTCATACGGAGCCGAATCGGCGGTGGCAATCAGACGCCCGTCCTGGAACAACCCGACCTGCGTCACCGACCCGTCCACGTCGCCCGCCTGGACCTCAATGGTGAGGGCATTGGTGGTATAGGCCACCGCACCGTCCCGCGGGCTGACGATCGCGACGGTCGGCCGGGCATTGACGTGAATCTGCAGCGGCGGGGGTAGGACCGCCGGTGGCAGATTGCTCGAAAAGCCCGCGTAGCCCGGGTAACCGTCCTGAGCCACCGACAAGCTGAAGTCGCCCGCGGGCGCGTTGGTCCAGTTAAACTGGTAAGGCGACCGGCTCAGGGTGGCGATGGTTCCGAGGCTGCTGGCGTTAAAGTCGATCTGTGTGATGGTGTTGTCGGGGTCCGTGACTTTGACGGCCAGCGGGATGGTGTCCCCTGCGGTGAACCGGGCGCCGTTCGTCGGCGTGATCCAACTCAACGTCGGTGGCGTGAAGGGCGTGTGGACCAGAAGGTGGACGACCGGTGAGACCCCGATCATACCCTGGTTATCTGTGGCTTGGGCGAAGAGCTGGTATTGGCCAGCAGGCACGTTGGTCCAAGTGAAATCGAACGGCGCGTTGGTGGCGGTGCCGATCGGTTCGTTCCCGGCAAAATAGTCCACGCGGGTGACGCTGCCGTCTGCATCCGTTGCATCGACGGCGAGTGGGATGTTCGTCACCGAGTCGCTGCTGGCGAGTGGGAAGACGCTGCCGGGGCCGGGAGTGGTGATACGGATTGTCGGGGGAGCGTTGGTCAGTATCCAGATCGCCGAGCTGGCGGCGGGTTTGCCGCCCGCGCTGGCAAACCGGCCAATTACAAAGAGGTTCCGGCCGCTCGCCGCCAGCAGGGACGCGTACGGGGTTTGTCCACCCAAACCGCTACCCAAAGCGGACCACGCGGCGCCGTCCCATTGAGCCAAGCCGATAATGTTTTGCCCGCCGATTTGGTTGAAATTGCCGGCGGCAAAGAGGTTGCCTCCCAGGACCGCCAGCGCCTGGACCGTGCTGTCCGACCCGCTTCCCAGCGCCGACCACACCTGGCCATTCCAGCGGGCGATGTGATCGGCGGAGACATTGCCGGCGGTGGAAAAGTCACCGCCAACGAACACATCAGACCCACGCACCGCGAGGGCGTCAACGGCGGGGGAGAACCCCGGAAAGGCCACGCCGTCGCCCAGGGCGCTCCATTGTTGGCCGTCCCAGCGGGCGACACAATTGGCCGGCACGTTGCCCACGTGGTCGAATTGGCCGCCGACATAGACATCATTGGCGCTGACGGCGATGGTCTTGACCAACGCCCCGCCTGGGAACGTCGTGGCGCTAATGCCCTCGCCCAGGTTATGCCAGTGCGCGCCGTCCCACGCGGCGATATTGTTGACTGGGACGCCGCCAGCGGAGGTGAACGTACCGCCGAAATAGACCTGACCGTCATCGGCCGCCGCAACGGCGTAAACCGCCGGCGAAACCCCGCCGCCGATCCCTCCGCCCAGCGCGAGCCAATTCGTGCCATCCCACCGCGCGGCGTTGGGCGTAAACACGCCGCCGGCGCGGTCGAATTGACCGCCGACATAGAGCGACCCGTCGCGGGCGCAGGCCAGCGCACGCACCGTGCCGTTGACGCCGTTGCTGGCGCCGGGACCCAGGGCGTACCACGTTCCATTGGACCAGCCCACCACGTTGTTGGCCGGCACGCCGCGCACGGAGGTGAAGCTGCCGCCGACATAGA
>JAGWYX010000649.1 GCA_018969165.1 Verrucomicrobiota bacterium | reverse complement strand
GCTTTTGGCTGCTGGCGTTGTTGCGCGACCGGTCGAGTATCGCTGGGATACACTCCCGGTCTGGCGCCTAGCCAGAAGCCAAAAGCGACGCCACAAACTGTATTCTATCCCAGGGTCTGGTCAGTATCTCACGCCGACTCCTCTACCAGAGGGTCTTGAGGCCGGGGTATTGGGGAATGTTGTCGTCGGAGGTGAGCACGGTGAGCGAGAGCCGTTGGGCCAGCGCCACCAGCACGCGGTCGAACGGGTCCCGGTGGATTGGTGGCAGGGCGGCCGCCGCGCAACATTCCCGGGCGTCCAACGGCAACTCCTGGAGTTGATGCCGCTCGGCCAGGCCGAGAAACCACGAGAGCGGCGGTTCCTTGAGCCGGAGCTTGCCCGAGGCGACCTTGATCGCCACTTCCCAGGCGCTGACCGAGGAGACCAGGGCCTCTGGCGCGCGGCGGAGAGCGGCGCCGGCCTCCTCCGACAATTCGCCCCGCGCCAACGCCAGCAAGGCGCACGTGTCCAGCAGCACGTTCATCGCAGGCCCGCCGGCCACTCTTTCCGATCCAGGGGCTCGGTTGGGTGATAACCCGCGGCGAACTCGACGTGATACCGCGGGTCGGTCACCAGTGTTCGCCGCGCGCGCCCACCTGGGGCACGTCGGCGGATTTCCGCGATTGCACGGCCCGCCCGGCAAAGCACGACCTTCTCGTTTCGCTCTTCGACGGCTTTGACCAGCTCAGAGAGCCGCGTCTTGGCCTCGTGCATGTTCACCGTGATCATGATTAGCTAACCTAGTCAACTTGGACAATCGCCGCAAGGATTTTCACCACGGTTCAGGCGGGCCGACAGGACAGGCTTCCCAGCCGCCCGACACCCCCGCCCCGGGGGGCGGGCGATGGGCGGATCGGGCAGCGTCTCTCCCGCTCTTGTAGTGCCCGGAAGATTTTGCAAAATCATGACAACTCGATTGCCTCCGCGGCGGCACAATCCGCCCACAGATTGGAACATTCGATGAAAGAGTCAGACCAGCATGGCCTCCGCGCATTACGCGAATTTCGCGAAGGGAATGCACGCCCTTTTCAGCTCATTCGCGTAATTGGCGTAATTCGCGGATTCCTTCGTGTCCATTCGCGTTCATTCGTGGTTCTCTTTTCTGGATTCATTCGTGGTTCTCTCCTCCCATGAAAACTAAACTCCTCGTGCTTATCGTCGCCTTCGTGGTGGTTTCCCCGGTCCGGGCCGCCGACGCCTCGAGCGACGCGCTCCAGCAAGGGTTGTTCGAGGAGGAAGCCAACCACGACCTCGATGCCGCCATCCGCGCCTATCAATCCGTCGCCGCCCGGTATGACGAGCAGCGGAAGTTGGCGGCGACGGCGGTGTTCCGCCTGGGCGAATGTTACCGCAAGCTGGGCAAAACGAACGAGGCCAACGCGCAATACCAGCGCGTCCTGCGCGACTTCGCCGACCAACCGCAACTGGTCAAGCTCAGCCGCGAATACCTCGGGCCGGCCGCAGCGAGTTCGGCGACTGCGGCCGCCTCGATCCCCGGCGCGCCCCCGCCGATCGTCGCCGACGGCCAGAACTACTTTCCGGCGACCGAGGAAGAACGCAATGAGTTGCTGCGCATCATCGCTACGGCAAAGGACAGTCCGGATTTGGTGAACGGGAAGGATCAAGCCGATTGGACACCGTTACATTCGGCTGCACACTGGGATCACATAGCCGTGGCCCAGTATCTCGTGGCCCATGGGGCCGAAGTGAATTCCCGAACTGGCGACGGGCGCACCCCGTTGGAATTGGCGACGAGTTCGGGGCACCGGTCCATGGCCGAGTTATTGCTCGAACACGGTGCTGACGTGAACGCTAAGAACCCCACCGGAGCCACGCCGCTGTTCTTCGCGGTCCGCAAGAACTTCCTGCAAATGGCTCGCTTGTTGCTCGGTCGCGGCGCTGAGGTTGATCTCGTCGGAAGTTCGAACGGGGGAACTCCGACTGACAGTTTTGGTACATCCTGCCCGCTGTTTTTAGCCTCCCGTTTAGGTGAGCTCGAAATGGTCAGACTTCTTCTCGAACACAAAGCGGATGTCAACCTCAAGAGCGAATTCGGTCGCACGCCCCTGTTCGCAGTATCGCTCTATGGCAATGAGAACCTAATGCCGAACGCCGATCAGGTAATGATCCTCAAACTGCTTTTGGAGAGGGGCGCAACTGTGAACGCCAGGGACAACAACGGAGCGACGCCACTGGACGGCTGCGAGTCACCGGTGCTGGCGAAAATGCTTCTGGAAAAAGGTGCCGACCCTAATGCAACCCCGGATGTCGGGACGCCGCCGATCATTTCTGCCCTATTTCACGACTCCAGCCGGGTCCGGCTTGATCTGGTTCGGTTGCTTGTCAGACACAGCGCAGAGGTCAACAAGACCAACCAGATGGGTCAAACGGCGCTCACTCTTGCGATAATCACAGGATCGAAGGATGTCGCAGCCTTCTTGCTCCAACACGGTGCTGACGTGAGCGTGAAAGACAATGCGGGCCACACCGCCCTCTGGAATGCGGTTGTCGGCCTCAACGCGGATCTTGCGCGCCTCCTGTTGGAAAACGGGGCCGATCCAAACCAACCGTTGCCGATGTCCAAGAACGAGAATTTACCATTGCTGCACCTTGCCATCGTTGAGAGAGGCGTACCTCGAATGGGCGGCACGGGAGGAGTCAACGGATCTCACACGCCCGAGCCTGCGCATATTTTGAGGGTGGTCAGCGTGTTGCTGGACTTCAAAGCGGATGTGAACGCCAGAGATGCGAATGGGCGAACCGCGTTGTCCTGGGCGGTGAACTACGGCCTAAATGAAGTCGTGACCTTGCTGCTTCAACACCATGCAGACATCAACGCCAAAGACAACAACGGCGATACACCCCTGCTCAAAGCAGCAGTGTCCGGAAGGGCCGACCTCGCTCAATTGCTCATTGACCACGGTGCGGATGTCAACGCCAAGAACTCTTATGGCTGGACGGCCATTCTTTATGCCATCCACAGGGGCGACAAGGCAGTGGTCGAACTGCTGATAGCCGCCGGGGCCGACTTGAAATTCGCCGCATTGCCATACTCGGTTGGGCCGCGCACGCCAGCTCCTCTTGCTTTGACCCCATTGGAGTTCGCAGTCGAATTGGCTCACGGCCGGATTCCTGCCTATTCCAACGATCAAAAGGAGGGCGTGTGGGCCGAGATCGCTGATTACTTGCGCCAGCACGGCGGAGTCGAGC
>JAGWYX010000648.1 GCA_018969165.1 Verrucomicrobiota bacterium | reverse complement strand
CAGGTCTTGCCCGCGTCGGTGCTCTTGGCGCTGCGGTGGGGGGGCTGGGTCCGCGTGCGCGAACCCAAGGCGAACTCATCGCCGCGCGCGATGGCGACCCGGCCCGAGTTGCGCAGGATGATCTGGTTGCGCCCCGGTCGGAGCAGGTTCGGGTCAAAGGCATAGGTCTGGTAAAGCGCGCGACCGCTCTGGTTTGGCCCGAGCTGCACGGGGACGCCGTTAATCAGGGCGTCGAACGGCTCAGGCGACAAGACCACCAGGTAAGCGGCACGGGCCTGGGGATGCGGGAGGATCAATTCCTTCTTGATCCAGGTGCGGGCCGTGAGGGTTTCCCGGTTTTCGGGCTGCCGATAGGAATGGCCGGAAGCCGGGCCGTCATCCTCGAACAGCTCGCCGGTCTCCAACTCGATCCGGCCGCTTTGCCCGGAGACTTGCAGGTCAGAGGTAACGGACTTTGCGAAGACTGAACGCGCGTCGAGTTCCAACGCGGTGTCGCCGCGTGTCGGCTGCCGCGGCAACACCAGCAGCGCGATCAGGATCCATCCGAGCCGGAGTCGTGACATGACGCGCAGTTTAATGCCTGCATCGCGTCAGTCGAGACCGTTCGTGACTCAACGGCCAGCGAGGCGCGCTTCAGACCGGATGAACCACGAATGGACACGTTCAGAATCCAAGGACGCTCGATCCGAGAATCTCGCGACTTGAAGTCTGAGGCGACGCCCGGCTAGAGTCCTTGCATTCTGAAATCCGTTTTCATGAAACTCCTGTCTCGGGTCCGCTCCCGGGTCTTTAGCTTCCGCTGGATCACGATGAAACCGATGGTCCGCCGGCCGCCCCGTCGCGCACCCAACCGGACGCGGGTGGCCACCATGGGCTGGCTGTGGGTGCTGCTCGCAGTCGGGCGCGCGCAGGCCGATCCACTGGACCAGTGGCACTGGCGTCTGCCGATGCCGCAGGGAAATCCCCTCTACCATGTCACCTACGGGAACGGCCGCTTCCTGGCGGTCGGCGACTCCGGCACCATCCTGTCCTCACCGGACGCGGCGGCCTGGACGGAACAGGCCTCAGGCGTGACCGATCCACTCCGCGGGGCCGCGTACGGCACCAGCGGGTTCGTCGTCGCCGACATTGCCGGTGGCATCCTCGGCTCGAGCGACGGGACCAACTGGAGCGTGCACGCCTTGGGCGCCGGCGTCATCGCCGGAAGCGTGGCCTACGGCGCCGCCACGTTCGTCGCCGTCGGCAGCCCGGGCGTGGCCCTGACGTCGCCGGACGGGACCCAGTGGACGGCCCACTCGTTGGCCGGGACGAACTCACTCTACGCCGTCGCCTACGCGCACAACCAGTTCATCGCCGTCGGCGACGCCGGCATTATGCTCACTTCCGCGGACGGCATTTCGTGGACGAACCGGGTTTCGGGCACGGCGAACATCCTGGGTGGGGTGGCTTATGGCGGCGGCTTGTTTGTCGTCACCGGCGACCTCGGAACGATCCTGACCTCATCGGATGCGGTCAACTGGACCAACGGCGTCGCCGGCCCGGGCGCCCCGCTTTACGGCGTCGCCTACGGCAACCACCGGTTCGTCGCCGTCGGCAATCCGGGCCTGGTCCTGGTCTCGACCGACGGCGTCAATTGGTCCACCAACACCGTTCCCACCACGGACATCCTCGGCGACATCACCTTTGGCAACGGCTTGTTCGTCACAGTCGGTGATGCCGGAGCGATCCTCTCCTCGCCGGACGGCGTGGCCTGGACCAATCGCGGGTCGCTGAACCCGAGCCCGGTCTTTGCGATCACCTCCGCCAATGGCAACTTCGCGGCCACCGGTGCCGCCGGCGCCATTTTGACCTCGCCGGACGCCGTTCACTGGACGCCGCAGACTTCCGGTTCGAGCAATTCGCTGTTTGCTATTGCCTATGGCCAGAACACGTTCGTAGCCGTCGGCGAAGCGGGCACGATCCTGACCTCCACGAACACGATCGCCTGGACGGACCGTTCGCTCCCAACCAATGCCATCATCGGCTCCGTGACCTTCGGGCCGGCTGGGTTCGTCGCCTCCGGCCAGCAGGGTCTGATCGTGACCTCGCCCGACGGCGCCCAATGGACGGTGCGGGATTCGGGTCAGAACAACCCACTTTACGGGGTCGCCTCCGGCAATGGTCTCTACGTCGCCTGCGGCGGCTCTGGAACTTTGTTGAGTTCGAGCGACTCGACCAACTGGGTTCCGCGCAACTCCGGCATCGCGGGCTCGCTCTACGGCATCACTTTTGGAAACGCGACCTACGTCGCCGTGGGCGACTCCGGAACGGTTTTGACCTCCAGCGACGCCGTCAACTGGACTCGAGCGGTCTCGGGTTCAGCCGGTCCCCTGTTCAGTGTGACCTGGGGCGGCGGCACCTTCGCCGCGGTCGGTGCCTCTGGGACTATTCTGACCTCGACCGACGGCAGCCATTGGATCAGCCGCCTGTCGCCCACGACCTATAATTTCAGCGGGGTCACCTTCGCAGACAACAGTTTTGTGGTCGGCGGCGGTTCCTTCACAGTCGGGGTGATCCTGCAATCGTCCCCGCTCTCAACCCCGCCCGGTCCGCCAACGCTGGCGGGCAAATTCGTCGCGAGCGGCTTCCAATTGACCGTGACGGGCTCACCGGGCTCCACTTGCGCGATCCAGTTCGCCCAGGACCTGGCCGCCAGTACGCTTTGGCATCCGTTGACCAACCTCGTGCTTGACAGCGGTGTCGCCGCCTGGACCGATCCGCAAACTACCAACGACCGGCGCTTCTATCGCGCCCAGGTCTCTCCATGAACCAATGTTCGGTAGGGCTGCGGCCTCCAGCGCGCCGCTGGCGGGTTTGACGACAGCGCGCTGGGATGGCGCGGCCCTCGGCCGCTTTGCCCGGTGCGCCACCAGGATTCCATAGCGCCGGAGGACCGGCGCGCTCCAAGACCGGCCGGCGGTTCTGGCGGTTTGGGGAAAGCCTCCTTGCGCGTCCACCCACGCGTTGAGACCACGAACCTGGGCGACTTTCGCACCGGGTTCAGGGAAAGGCCCTTGTTCCTTTTGGGCCTGCTCACGGCCCATCAACCGTTTTCGATCGCATCGTTCATTTCCAACAACTTGCGCGCACGGTTCATGGGAATCCTCGATTTGCGACCTCTCAGGCGTTGGCACCGTGAATGAGAATGGGTCGGACCCGGCGCGCCAGCGTCCTGGAGTGCGGCGGGCCCCCGCCGCTTTGCCAGGGACCCAACCTCAC
>JAGWYX010000647.1 GCA_018969165.1 Verrucomicrobiota bacterium | reverse complement strand
GCACCATGTGAACGAGCAGGGATTGCAGCGGGCAGTGAAGGAGGCGCTGCGACTGGCGGGCATTGTCAAGCCGGCCAGTTGCCATACGTTGCGGCACAGTTTTGGGACGCATGAACTGGAGGCGGGTTACGACATCCGGACGGTGCAGGAATTGCTGGGGCATAAGGACGTGAGCACGACGATGATTTACACGCACGTGATGCAGAAACCGGGGATTGGGGTCAAAAGCCCGCTGGACAGTCTGTAAAGATCAACAATCTCCGCACGTGCATCCCAAGCAGATGAAATGCACTTCTCCTGCCGCGGTTCCGGCCGCTCACGGACGGTTCCAGTTTAGCCCTCGCCAGGGGCAATTCAATCTTTTTCTGGGGGAAAAAATTCCGGGACAACACCCGCAGGATAGGTTTGGGAGAGGCTATTCGCACGGTGCAAGCTGTGCCCTTTTAATCCAACGATGCGCTTAGGGACACTGAACCAGAGGCGTGCGGCGTATGTTTGGACAATCCCCTTCGGCATGGGCGAGGCGGACCAATAAAATTGGTGGGAGCGCTTCTGCCGGCTTGGGCGGGCTTTATCCGCCCGGTCACGCAGCCAAAAGTGTCGTGGCTACTGCTTCGCCAGAAGTTTCTCAACGCGTTTCACGTCTTCCGGCGCGTCCACGCCCACGCTGTCGTAATCCACCCTCACGACCGCGATCGTCATCCCGTTCTCCAGCGCCCGCAACTGTTCCAGTTTCTCGGCCTGTTCGAGCGCTGAAACCGGGAATCGCACCAGCCGCAGCAGCGCCTCGCGCCGGTACCCATAAATCCCCAGATGTTTCAAAAACGGAAACGCCGCCAACTGCCCGGCAAGCGGGCCCCTGGCGGCATCGCGGACATACGGTATCGTACGCCGGGAGAAATATAAGGCGCACCCGGTGGCGTTGACAACGACTTTTACCACATTGGGGTTGTCATAATCCTCGACGTGCTTGAGCGGCGTGGCAGCGGTGGACATCTCCCGGGCCGCGAGGGCGCCGGCGACGGCATCAATGACCGCCGGCTCGATCAACGGCTCGTCGCCCTGGACGTTGACGACCGCGTCGCAACGGCACCGCGCGGCGACCTCGGCGATGCGGTCGGTGCCGCTGGGATGCTCGGGGTGGGTCAGCTCGACCCGGGCGAATTTTCGCGCGGCCGCGGCGACGCGTTCGTCGTCGGTGGCGACGATGACCTCGTTGAGCGATTGGGCGAGTTGGCAGCGTTCGACCACGTGTTGCAGGAGCGGTTTGCCGGCGATGCGGACCAGCGGTTTGCCGGGCAACCGCGTCGAGGCGTAGCGGGCCGGAATGATGCCGAGGATCTGCACGCCGGGGATTTAGCCACAGACCCGCGCGAGATGGAACCTGCATTTTCGTTCGTTTAAGGTTCTAGCGGAGGGTGACCTGTCCTGCGCGCCTCGCTCACCATCAACCGGGCAGCCTTTCCTCGCAGCGACCGGCAGGGTCACCCCGGTTCGGGGCCGGGGGTAATCACCGGGACGCCGGCCAGCCACGGGGGGCTTTGATTTCGCTCAAAATCGCCGGATTGAGCATTTGACCTGACGGGGGTCTGGACCTAGACTGCGGCGCTTATTTTTTGACTTATGAATGTTTTGGTGTGCGACCCGGTTTCGCCCAAAGGCATCGCCCTGCTGCAACAGCGGCGCGAGTTCGCGGTAACCGTATTGGACCGCAAACACGCCGAGGCGGAATTGTTGCCGCTGGTGGCGCAAGCCGACGCGATGGTGGTTCGCTCGGAAACCAAGGTGACTCGCAAGGTCATCGAAGGCGCCTCCCATCTCCAGGTGGTCGGGCGCGCCGGGGTCGGAGTGGACAACGTGGATGTCGAGGCGGCGACGCAGCACGGGGTGGTGGTGATGAACACCCCCGGGGGCAACACCATCTCGACCGCCGAATTGACCTTTTCGATGTTGATGGCCCTCGCCCGCAATATCCCGCAGGCCAACATGTCGATGAAAGCGGGCGAATGGAACCGCAAGGCCTTTCAGGGCGTCGAGCTTTACAGCAAGACCCTCGGCATCATCGGCCTGGGCCGCATCGGAACCGAGGTGGCGCGCCGGGCGATCGCCTTTGGCATGCGTGTGCTGGCGCATGACCCTTACCTGGCCTTGTCGCGGGCCAAGGCCCTGCAGATCGAGTTGGTCGAGCAACTGGACGAAATCTACGCCCGCAGCGATTTCATCACCGTCCACATCCCGATGAGCGACGAGACCCGTGGCCTGCTCAACGCCGCGGCGTTCGCCAAGATGAAGCGGGGGGTGCGCCTGCTCAATTGCGCGCGCGGCGGCATCATCAACGAGACCGATCTCCACGGGGCCATCCGCTGCGGCCAGGTGGCCGGGGCGGCGTTGGATGTCTATCAGACCGAACCCCCTGCGCCGGGCTTCCCATTGCGGGAGTTGCCGCAGGTGATCATGACGCCGCACCTGGGGGCCAGCACCGAGGAGGCCCAGGACAATGTCGGGATCGAAGTCGCCGAGGCCATCATCGATTACCTGCTGCACGGGGCGATTCGCAATGCCGTCAACGTGCCGAACCTGGACGCCAAGACCTACGAACGGGTCAAACCTTACTTGAACCTGGGCGGCAAGCTCGGCCGGTTGCTGGCCCAACTGGCGCCCAGGCGCAACGACCGCCTGATCATCACCTATGGCGGTCGGGCGACCGAGATGCCCGGCGATCCGATCACCCGCGCGGTCCTCAAGGGGTTCCTGGAGTCGGCCGGCGGCAAGGATGTCAACCTGGTGAACGTCCGAACCCTGGCCGCCAGCCTCGGCCTGTTGGTCGAGGAGATCAAGTCCAACGAGGAAACCGACTACAACGAATGGCTGCACGTGGCGGTGATCGCCGGCGACCAGCGATTCTCGGCCGGCGGCACCTTCTTCAGCGCCCGCAATCTGCCCCGCATCGTCCGGCTCAACCACCAACCCGTCGAGGTCGTGCCGGAGGGCGTCCTGCTCCTGCTGAACAACAAGGATCGGCCGGGCATTGTGGGCAACATCGGCACCCTGCTGGGCCAACACCACGTCAACATCGCCAGCATGAGCCTGAGCCGCGATACCGCCGGCGGGCAGGCCCTGACGGTCCTGAACGTGGACAGCGTTCCGCCCCCGGCCCTGCTGGACCAGCTTCAACGCGACTCGGACATCCATAATGTCCGGGTGGTTAAACTCTGACCCTTGCCTCTTAACCTGACTCATTGTTGATCGAATGTACTT
>JAGWYX010000646.1 GCA_018969165.1 Verrucomicrobiota bacterium | reverse complement strand
CCCAACCCATGATTCCTGCACGGTGGCAATGTGCTCTGGCATGGTTTCTGTTGGTCAACGGTTGCGACGTTCTGGCGCGGACGGGAGAGGAGTTATGGCATTGGACGACCGGTGCGGGGATTTTGTCTTCGCCCGCCATCGGTCTTGACGGCACAATTTACTGCGGGGCGGATGATGGAAACCTCTACGCGATCTCGCCGAGAGGCAGACTTCGTTGGGTCTTCGCGGCGGGTGGTTTGGTTAGCGCGTCGCCAGCCATCGGGATCGACGGCAGCATCTACGTCGGTTCGACGACCGGCTGGTTTTACGCACTCCATCCCAATGGCACGGTAAAATGGCAGGTTGCGACCAGGGCTGGCCCCACTTCGGCCGGGGTGGGCGCCCGAGACATGATTTGCTTCGACTCCTCTCTCGGGGATTTCTATTCGCTCGACACGCGGGGAAACATCCGTTGGACGTTCACCGCTGGGAGTGACGGGTTTTCCGCGCCGGCTATTGGCCAGGACAGCAGCATTTATTTCGGTTCGAATGACGGAAGCCTCTACGCGCTGAGCCAAAAGGGCCGATTGCGGTGGCAATTTGCCACGGGCAGTTTCGTCGTAGCTTCGCCCGCCCTGGGAGGTGACGGAACCATTTACATCGGCTCCTATGACACGAAGCTCTACGCCCTGAATCCTCGGGGTCGTGAGGATTGGGAATTCACGACGGGTGCAGCCATTGTTTCCTCGCCAGTTGTGGGCGTGGACGGCGCCGTTTACATCGGCTCCTTCGACGGCAAAATCTATGCGCTGAACCACCGCGGCACAAAGCAATGGGAGTTTGCCACTGGCGGCGCCATCATCGCCACGCCGGCGCTGGCCGCCGACGGCACGATTTACGTGGGCTCGAACGACGGCACGCTTTATGCCCTCGACGCAGTCTCCGGGTCGCTGCGATGGAGCTTTTCGACTAGCAGCCACATCCATTCCTCACCGGTCATCGGCAACGACGGGGCGGTCTATTTCGGCGCGGGCAATCACAACATTTACGCCGTCGAGGGCTCTGCGAGGCCGGCCCAAACTCCGTGGCCCATGTACCGACAGAATGCACGACGCACAGGCCGAGTCACGCATCCGCGCCAGCCAGAAGCCGGGGTGCTCGGTACTGACCCGTGGTGATCTTGAATTACGGCGCGCGTCGAGGTTTGCGGCATGATCGCGCTGACATCCGCCTGTCCAATAGACAATTCGCTCCTAATGAAAATGAGTCTCTTAGTTCGTCTTGCCGCGCTGGGATTTTTGACGGTTGGGTGCCGGCAGCCAACGAACGGTTCGGTCGCGGCTGATAAACGGTCGGAAATCAGTCCACACGCGTACTCCGCCAAAGGAATCGTCAGGGACCTTAAGCCGGATGGCCGGACTGTCGTCATCGAACACGAGGCCATTTCCGATTACATGCCGGCGATGACCATGCCCTTCAAGGCGAGGCAACCCAAGGAACTGGCGGGTTTGCGGGAAAGCGACGCCATTTCGTTTCGTCTGTTGGTCAGTGGAGACGAAAGCTGGGTCGACCAAATTGCTAAGACCGGCAGAGCTGAAGCGACGCAGGTCAGATCAACTATCCTGGCGAGCGGCACGCTTCGATCGGCCCCAGGCCGGCATCCCTTGCTGAATTACAAGTTCACCAACGAACTCGGGCAGGCGGTCAGCTTAAGCCAATTCAACGGCCAGGCGCTGGCAATCACGTTTTTCTTCACGCGCTGTCCGATCCCTGAATTCTGTCCGCGCCTTTCAAGAAATTTTGAGGAAGCCATCCAAAAACTCAACGCCTCGCCCGACGCGCCGACCAACTGGCACTTTCTCTCAGTCTCGTTCGACCCGGAGTTCGACACGCCGGCCGTGCTGAAAGCCTACGGCGAGCGGTACCATTACGACCCGAAGCACTGGAGTTTCCTGACTGGGCCGCCGGAGAAGATCGCCGAGCTGGCCCGGCAATCGGACGTGAACTTTGGGCGTGACGGCGGCTTCTTCAACCACAATTTTCGCACCTTAATCATCGATGCCGCCGGCCGCCTGCAAACGATATTCCCGGTCAGCGGAAACCTTTCCGACGCCATCGTGAGTGAAATGATGAAGGCCACAACCGTGACAAACCAATAGGACGGGCGTCTCCTCGCCGGGCAGGTTGCGTGAAATATTCCACGCAGCCAGGGATCATACTCAGGTATGATTCGAGCAAGTTTGAATACGCTCCGGCACGTGGCAAAAATGGTTTTCCACCGCGTGGCGCGTTTGGTAGAATGTTTATTATGGCTGAAGATTCGGTCCACCCAGAGGCACCAACGGTTCCTCGCGCGGAGGCCACAGAGCCTGCCCCGCCCGGACTGTCTGACCCGCGGGAGTGGGTGGCTCGTCACGGCGATTACCTGTATCGTTACGCCCTCATCCGGGTCCGGGACGGGACTACAGCAGAGGATCTGGTGCAGGACACCCTGTTGGCGGCGTTGCAGTCAAAGGATCGGTTTGCGAGTGAGTTTCCGGAACGGTCCTGGTTGACCGGCATTCTGCGCCACAAGATTTACGATCACTTCCGCCGCCTCAACCGTGAGAGGACAGTTTTTCAGAATGAATCGTTGCCGGAAGAACTGGAAGGCCGGTTTGACGATTTGGGCCATTGGAGGCAGGGACCGCCGCTCGGCCCCGCTGACTGGGGCCCGGACGCCGCGGCGTTAATGCAACGGAAGGAATTCATGCTCGCCCTCAAGCAATGCCTGGCAAAACTTCCACCGCGCTGTGCGGACGCATTTGTTCTGCGAGAGATGGAAGCGGTGGAATCGGAGAAGGTTCAGGAAATTCTTGGCATCACCGCCGCAAATTTTTGGGTCCTCCTGCATCGCGCCAGGATGCAACTGCGCCTGTGTTTGGAGAAAAGCTGGCTTGGCGCCTAATCGATATGGCAACCAGACTCGTCCAACGATTCCGCGGCGCAATGATGTGCTGGATGGCGAAGTTCATGCCGTCGTGCAAAGAGATTTCCCAACTTGTCTCCGCCTCAATGGACACGAAATTGCCGCTGCGAAAACGCCTGTCCATCCGTTTGCATGTGCTGATGTGCGGCCTCTGCCGGCGCTACGAAAAGCAGTTGCGCCTCCTGCGAGACGGATGCAGCCGCTACGCCAGTCCAGACGAGAATGCGGTCGAGGAGCCGCTTTCACCCGAAGCGATGGCACGGTTGAAAGCGGCTCTGGATCGACGTCGAAAATAAGGGAGCGCATCGGTCAAG
>JAGWYX010000645.1 GCA_018969165.1 Verrucomicrobiota bacterium | reverse complement strand
GTCCTTCGGAGCACCGCGTTGGCTTCCGGGAGCGCTACGGTCCGAAACCGTAGCCCCTTCAGCTTCGCGGAGGGAACGCTGCTTTTTTCTCGCCTCGCTCCGGTCGCGCGTCAAACTGAGCCTCATGGCGTGGACGAAGGCTGGTTTGCTTACAGTTGGTCTTGGTGTTGTGGCCGCTGGCTTCTTATGTCTTCGCCCGCTTCCGCACGAGCCGATCTACCGAGGGCGAACCTTGAGCGATTGGTTCTCGGATTTGTTCCAACCGAGTTCCGAGCGGCTCGGTCCCTATCGCGCATTCAAGGCAGCCGGCCCGAAAGCCCTTCCCTTTCTGATGGGAGAGTTGACCGCTAAGGATTCGTTTCCACGGAAGTGGTACCTGGCGATCTGGCCAAAGCTGCCGCGGTCGATTAGCCGAGCAGTGCCACAGCCCGTCCCGGCCAGCTTCAGGCAAAATGCAGCGGCAGCCATGTTGGAGAACCTCGGTCCCGATGCCAGAGAAGCCATTCCCGGTCTGATCACGGCGCTCGGGAGCGAGGATACGAACATGCGAGCCTGCGCGGCTGAGGCGCTCGGCCTCGCGGCAGGCTGTCCCGAGGCCAAGTCGGTGGCACCCTGCCTCATCACCGCGATGAAAGACTCTGACCCTCGGGTGTGCAGCGCGGCTGCCGTCAGTTTGGGGTTGATGGGAACACAAGCCTTGAGTGCCAAACCGCTCCTGATCGCGGCGGTAGGAAACAAAGATCCGATTGTGGTGGCGAGTGCCGCGTTGGCTTTGGGCAACTTCGGGACAAACGCGGCGGATGCCATCCCGCAGTTGATCCTGGCAATTCAATCTGCAACGAACAGCCCGGTGAATCGAAGGGACTACATCGTCCGACGGTATGCGATCGAAGCCTTGCGGAGAATCGATCCGATGCGAGCAGTACCAGTGGAGGCGCAATGAGACTCCATCATTGGATGGCGTTGTGGATTCTATTCGGCGACTCGTTCGTCGCGGCGGAGGAAGCGCGTCCGTCCGAGAGTTCTCCCACCGCCACGATCGTCTCCGCGCAGAAAATCTGGGACGCCGCCCCGCACAACGCATTCACGGACCTCGAGCGTTTCAAGGGCCGCTGGTTTTGCGTCTTCCGCGAGGGCCAGGCGCACGTGTCGCCCGACGGCAAATTGCGTGTGATCACCTCGACCGATGGTCGGCGCTGGACTTCGGCGGCGTTGATGGCTTTGCCGGACGGGGACCTGCGCGATGCCAAAATCGTCGTCACGCCGGCGCACGAGTTGATGCTCAGCGGAGCCGTGGCGCTCCGTGAGCCATCGAAGTTCAGGCACCAGTCGCTGGCCTGGTTCTCGCATAACGGCCGCCGCTGGAGCGCGCCAATCAAGATTGGCGATCCGAATTTCTGGCTGTGGCGCGTGGTTTGGCATCAGGGTGCCGCCTACAGCGTCGGCTACCACACTGTCGATCCCGGGTTCGTGCGGCTTTACCGGAGCCAGGACGGCGGTGATTTCAAGGCCTGGGTGCCGACGTTGTTTGACCAGGCAGAACCGAACGAGTCGGCGCTGGTCTTCCTCCCCGATGAGACCTGCCTGTGCGTGTTGCGGCGCGACGGGCAACCGGGTTCGGGCGTGCTCGGGGAGGCGCGGCCCCCCTATGTGGAATGGCGGTGGCGGGATTTGGGTGTAAGCCTTGGCGGACCTCAGGCGCTCCGTCTGCCGGACGGGCGGATCGTCGTCGCTGCCCGGCACTACGGCGGCGGTGCCGCCCACACCTCACTGCTGTGGCTGGAGCCCGAGGCCGCGAAGTTGACGGAGTTCTTGCGCTTGCCTTCGGGGGGCGACTGCAGTTACCCGGGGTTGGTCTGGTATCGGGGCCTGCTGTGGGTCAGCTACTACTCGTCCCACGAAGGCAAGACCAGTATTTACCTGGCCAAAATCCGCCTGCCGCCACGGGCCGTCAGTCCTGTCGCACCACTGTCAGGCCGTCGATTCTGACCTGCGCCACGGTCTGGCTTCCGCCGCCCGGCCACGTCACGGTCACGCCGTCCACGTGGTCCAGGTTGCCCAGGCCGAACGTGACGGGCAGCTCCGACTGTGAGAGGTAACTGCGCGTGGGCATAACCTGCCGATACTGCGTGAGGTCGCCGGCGCGGAGGACCACCCACGCGCCAATTGCATCGTGGTTGCACTTCGTCCCGACCAACTTCAACCGGACCCAGTGATGGCCGAGATGTTGATCGTTGCGCAGAAGCAGCGGCGGCCCGTTGATTTGCGTGAGCACCACATCCAAGTCGCCGTCGCCGTCGATGTCCGCGAAGGCCGAGCCGCGGCCCACGATGGGTTTGAACAGGTCCCTGCCGCATTTATCCGCCGGGACCGGCAGGAATTCGGCCTGGCCGGCCCCGCCGGCGTTCCAGAACAGTTGCGCCGGCTGAGCGTATTGCTGACTCTGCTGAATCTCGTGAATTTGCTGTTCGAGGTGGCCGTCGGCGGTGAGCAGATCCTGCCAGCCGTCCAGGTCGTAATCGAAAAAGAACAGCCCGAATTTCAGCAGCAACCGGCTGGCCGGCCCCACACCATCGGCGATGGATTCGTCGGTGAAGATCGGCAGTCCGGACGCGCCGGTGGCGGCTGCGCCTGGCGCGGAAACGTAGAGCGCGGTCATTTCGTTCGCAAAATTCCCGATGCCAATCCCGAGCGCGGCGTCGTTGCGGAAATGCGCGGCATCAATGCCCATGGCGCCGCGGGCGTTGCCGTAGTCGTCGAAGGCCACGCCGGTGCTGGCGCCGACCTCTTTGAACGTGCCGTTGCGTTCGTTGTGGAAAACGAAGTTCTGGACGGTGTCGTTGGCCACCACCAGGTCGATCCAACCGTCGCCATCCAGATCGACCGGCGCCACCGACAGGGATTTAGCCATCGGCACGCCCGTCGCCGGGTTGCGGACTTGAATGCCGGCGTTGGCCGAGACATCGGTGAAGTGGCCGTTGCCGTCATTGTGGTAAAGGCGCGGAAACGAACCCTGAAAATTGACGGGTTGGCCGTAGGCGCGGCCGATGCCGACGAGTTTGTAGCCGACTTCGCGATCAATGTCGCGTGACCAACGGACGTAATTGCAGACGAAGAGGTCGAGCTTCCCGTCGTTGTCGTAATCGATCCACGCCGCCCCCGTGCTCCAATCGTTGGTCGAGCCGCCAACCCCGGCGGTGGCGGTCACGTCCTGGAATTTCCCGCCGCCGAGATTCTGGAACAGGTGGCAACCCCCGACCCC
>JAGWYX010000644.1 GCA_018969165.1 Verrucomicrobiota bacterium | reverse complement strand
CCGTCCGGAGGTGCGGCCTTACGAATCGCGATCTCGGCGGCGCTCAGCTTGCCCGCCACGGCCACCCCGGCCGTTGCAGGATCGACGGCCGCAGGCGTGGTTCGTCGCAAATCAACCGGGGTCCATTATGCGTTGCGCCAGAGGGGTGACAAGCAGTTTCGGCAGTCGCTGAAAAGGGGCTTTACAAGCCGGCCCAGTCCGCTAACTTAATGGCAGTAATTAACCGATATGCGAACCTCCCTTTCCCTCCTGTGTGCCGCCACGGTGGTGGCCGTCCTGGCCGTGGGCTGCGCCGGTCCGGAACAAAAGCTGGGCCGCGGCGTCAATAACCTCACCGAATTTGTCCGGATGGGCGAAATCCGGCGATCGGTCGAGCAGACCGCGCTCTGGGAGGGACCCGAGACCGGTTACACGCAGGGTTTCCTCCACGGGTTCGATCGCAGCGTCGCGCGCACGGCCGTCGGCGCGTTCGAGGTGCTGACGTTTCCGTTCCCGAGTTACGATCCGACTTACCTGCCGGCCAAGCCGGTCTACCCCGACAGCTACCGGCCGCAACTGCTGGAAGACCCGACGTTCGGTCCGGACAGCACGCTGGGATTCAGCGGGGGCGATGTTGCCCCGATTTTTCCGGGCAGCCGCTTCCGGATTTTCGACAATTAGCCAGATCCCGGAAGCCGAGACCGGGAGCCCTTGAATTGCCAGGGCAGGCCGCGGAGGTCTGAGGCGCTAGAGTCCTTGCACCTTGAAACTGGCTGTCCTCAAGTCAAGTCGTGGCGGCTCCTTCCCTGCTTGCGTGTTCCTCCTCAAGGACTCTCGGAGCGAGGCGCGCACGAAGGAGAGAGGGGCAGACGAGAAAAACCGGGAATATTTGACGGAGCCAGAGTGAGGTCTGAGGCGCGCCTCGCTGGGTGGCCGTGGATCTGTCGATGACGCTGGAACGCGAATCGCCCTGCAAAGTCAACCTCCTGCTCGATATCCTGGGCAAGCGCGCCGACGGTTACCATGAGCTGGAATCGGTCATGGTACCGGTCCGGCTCTGCGACCGGCTCGAGTTCCGCCGGCAGGGCGTCGGGGTCATCCTGGAGTGCGACCATCCGGAGCTGCCCACCGGCGCGGGCAATCTGGTTTGGCGAGCCGCCACGGCATTTTTCGCCGCGACCGGGATTACCGAAGGCGTCCAAATCCGGCTCGAGAAACGGATTCCGCTGGCGGCGGGGTTGGGTGGCGGCAGCAGCAACGCCGCTACGACTTTGCTGGCGTTGAACGACCTGTTCGACCGGCCGCTGGAGGCGGGGCAACGGTTGGAGTTGGCGGCGCGCCTGGGCTCGGACGTGCCGTTCTTTCTGCAATCCCGGCCGGCCATGGTCCGGGGGCGCGGGGAGGTGGTCGAACCGCTGGATGCGTTGCCGTTGCTGCGAGGGACCTACCTGGTATTGGCGCATCCGGGATTTGGGGTTTCGACCGCCTGGGCGTATCAACAGCTCAGCCGGTTTCCCCAGGTGCTGGGCGGCCAACGCGGGCGGGCCGACCGGTTGGTCCATCGGCTGCGAGGACAAGACCTGCGAGCGGCCGGGGCGGCGTTTTACAATTCGCTGGAGGCGCCGGTGCTCGAGAAATTCCCGTTGCTGGCCTTGTTCCAGGAATCGTTCCGCGCCAATGGGGCCGTCGCGACCCTGATGTCCGGCAGCGGTTCCGCCACCTTCGCGCTGGCGCCGGACGAGCCCTGCGCCCAGCGGTTAATGAGCGCCTTCCGGACGCGGTTCGGCGCGGGGCCTTGGCTGGCCGCAGCGGCGCTATGACCTAGCGGGGCGTCGCCTCAGACCTCAGGCCAGCTTCAACCAGGACCCGCGGCACCGGCGCGCGCCACCAGTTCTTAACGGGTTGACGATCGGCGAGCATTTTTGCTTTGCGCCTCGACCGCGGGGCATTAATTTGAGGCGCGGTTGTCCGATGGTGTAACGGTAGCACAAGGCCCTTTGGAGGCTTTTGTCCTGGTTCGAATCCAGGTCGGACAGCCAGTCGGAGGCAGCGCGGCTGAGGCATGCCGGAGGACTTTCCCTGCTGCGTGACTTGGTCCTCGCAGCAATCCCGTTCCGCGGACTGATGCGCCACCAAGGGGTTGGCCGACGGCGTGGCCGCGAGCGCCACCGGCGGCGGCGGGCCGCTACTGGCCCGCCTGGGGAGGTTTAGCCGCCCGGCGCGCCGGGCGTGCTTTACGGGCCTTGCGTGCTTTGCGCGCTTTGCGGGGCTTGCGAGGCTTGCGGGCTCGCTGGCGATGCTTACGGTGGGCGGATTGGCGGGCGGCGGGCCGGGTGGCCGGTGGGGACTGCGCGTCCACCAGGAGGGGCATGCCGGCCAGGGCCAGCAGCGTGAGCAGGAGAACAAATTTTTTCATCAAACGAATAATCGCTTTTCGAGGTGTAATCCTCAACTTCGTCCAGGCTGATACACGAAACGGCGGGAGTCTGCCGAAGGTCACCCCCCGGTGTCAAGGAGACAGACCCGAACCGGCGACCGCGCGCGGCGCCACCAGGGGCTTGCCCAGATAGACCGTCTGCGGGTGCTCGACGCCCACCCGGGCGAGTTCGATAAACCCCAGCTTGCGATAGAACCGGTCGGCGCGCAGATTGGCCGCGCTGAGGCCCAGGTGGACCCCGACCGAGCCGCGGGCCGCCAGGCAATCGATCAGGCGGCCGACCATGCGGGCGCCCCAGCCGCGGCCCTGGGCGCGAGGGAGCAGGTCGATGTGCAGATGGGACGGATAATCCTTGAATGAGTCGGGAAAATAAACCTCCGGGTGGTGATACGCGTGATACAACCGCTGGGTCGGCGTCCAGCGGGCCGGATCACCGCCGGGTTTCGGGTGTTGTTGTCGCAGGGGAGGCAGCCAGCGCTCGAGGCAGGCGCGGTAGAACTTCGCCGAGTCCAGCGCGCCCAGCACGTAGCCACAGACGCCAGCGGCGTCCGCCAGCACGAACGCCAACTCGGGTTCCAGGTGCAGGTAGGGCCCGACGAAAACATGTCCGAGGGCCCGGGGATCGGTGTAGAGACGGGTGGCGTCGCGGCCGGCGTCACCGGTCTGGAGGCACACGGCGTAAACGGCAGCCTCGTCGCTCGGCTCATAAGGGCGGATGCGGAACGCGTCGGTGGCCATGAGGCTGGCTTGGGCGGGAGCCGGGCGTCAGCCGGCGCGCCGACCACAAGCAATGGACCGGCTTGACACGGAGGCGAACCTTGCGAGCGGTTGACGCGGCGGAGATGGCCCGTCAAACTCGGCC
>JAGWYX010000643.1 GCA_018969165.1 Verrucomicrobiota bacterium | reverse complement strand
GCCGCACAACGAAGTGATCGAGGACCTTCAACGTCGCCAGATCGACCACGATCAGCCGGCCGCGCTTGCGTTCGTTGGCCACGTAGAGCTTGCCGTCATGGATGGCGATGCCCTCGAACGAGGCATTGCGATCGCTGCTGAAGTATTTCTGGACCGGCGCCCAATCGATGTCCAAACGCTCGACGGCTTGCGTTTTGGGATCGAACCGCAGTATCCAGCGATTGGCCTCTTCGCACAGGTAAATCCGGCCCTGCTCATCCTCGGTCACGCCCTCGCAATCATACCGGCCGACCTTCTGGGCGGCGAACGGCGCCAGTTGCTCGTCGGTGAAACAATTCGGCAGCCGGTGCAAATCCGCCGAGCGGCCATCGGCCAGAAACTCGATGCGATAGACTCCGGCGCCGCGATCATTCTCGGTCAGCAAGTCGCCGTTGGCTTGGAGAAACAGCCCGGAGGCGTCGAAGCGCCGGCCGCCGGGCAAGTTAAGTTGGACGACCTTGTCCGCGCGCAAGGTGTAGCGCGGCCAGGTGCTGGGTTTCTTCGCGTTCCCGGCAACGGCGCCGGCCAGAACCAGGATGGCGGCCCAGAGGGCGGAAGAACGAGGCGGCGCGAAGTTCACGCCGCGTTTCTAGCAGAGCGGGAGCAAATGCCAAGTCCGGCGTGGCGCGCACTTTGCGCTTTGCACCTCGGCCGCTTTGCCGCAAATTCCCCGCTGGAACCTGATATGAGCACGGTCATCCCCCTTAAATCCCGGCACGTCTATCTCCTCGCCAATGGCGATCTCCGCCTCGCGGCCAATCAGAAATGCTGGCCCGCCCAGGCCAAAATGGAGGCCGCCTTGACTCACGCCTTGCTGGGCGAAGGCTGGCGGGTCACTCGAGCCCATCCGTACGACAAGACCCAGCAGCACGGGTTCATCGATTCCCAGAAGATGGGGCTCGAGGCGTTTCGCCGGCTCGATCCCACCGCGCCCCTCATCGTCGCCGAGTCGGTTTGGCAATACAGCCAGCACGTGCTGCCCGGCCTGTTCACCCATCGCGGCCCGATCCTCACCGTGGCCAACTGGAGCGGGACCTGGCCCGGCCTGGTCGGCATGCTCAACCTGAACGGGTCGCTCACCAAGATGGGCGTGCGCTACAGCACCCTCTGGAGCGAGAAATTCACCGACCGCAGCTTCAAAAACGGCTTGCGCCAGTGGCTCGACCAGGGCGTTGTCACCCACGACCAAACGCACGTGCGCGACCTGGCCCTGCTGAAACTGCCGCCGGCCGACGAGCAGTTCGGCCGCCGCGTCGCCCACGAGTTCAAACGGCGAAAAGCGATCCTCGGCGTGTTCGACGAGGGCTGCATGGGTATGCACAACGCGATTATCCCGGACGAACTGCTCAACCCGACCGGCGTCTTCAAGGAACGCCTCAGCCAATCCGCCCTTTACGCGGCGATGAGCCAGGTGTCCGACGCCGACGCGCAGGCCGTTTACGCGTGGCTCCGCAAGCGCGGCATGCAATTCGCCTTCGGTCCGGAGGAAACCACCGACCTGACCGAGAAGCAGGTCTTGCAGCAGTGCAAAATGTACATCGCCGCCGTGCGCATCGCCGATGAATTCGGCTGCGCGGCGATCGGCATCCAGTACCAGCAAGGCTTGAAGGACCTCGCCCCGGCCAGCGATCTGGCCGAAGGCCTGCTCAATAACGTGGACCGCCCGCCGGTGGAATCCGCCGTCAACGGCCGCGCCCTGTTTCCCGGCGAGGCGCTGCCCCATTTCAACGAGGTGGATGAGTGCGCGGGCCTGGACGGCCTGGTCACCTATCGCCTTTGGCGCGAGTTGGGATTCGCCCCGGAGAATACGCTGCACGACGTGCGCTGGGCCGATTGGGACAAGTCGGGCACCGTGAAGGACTATGTCTGGGTATTCGAGATTTCGGGCGCCGTGCCGCCGGCGCATCTGACCGGTGGCTATCGAGGCGCGGTCAGCGAGCGGCAGCCCCCGATGTATTTCCGGCTCGGCGGCGGCACCATCAAGGGCGTCTCCAAGCCGGGCCACCTCGTCTGGAGCCGCGTGTTCGTCATGGACGCCAAGCTGCATTGCGACCTCGGCGTCGCCCGGGTCGTCGCGCTGCCCAGGAAGGAAACCGAACGCCGGTGGCGCCTGACGACACCGCAATGGCCAATCATGCACGCCGTCCTGGACGGAATCACGCGCGACCAGATGATGGCACGACACAAATCCAACCACATCCAGGTCGTCTATGCCCCCACCGCGCCGCAAGCCCACCGCGCCGCTCGAGTCAAGGCCGCCACGCTGGCGGAACTCGGGCTGACGGTGCACCTGTGCGGGAATGTGGAGTTAGCGTGAGTCGGCAGGCAGGCGCGCTCGCAACGCGCGGCGGGGCCAATCGCGGATCACGCGGCGGATGTTCTGGCGCCAACGGCGGGCCAATCCTGGTGCGGTTGGGGAAAAGCCCTGGTCCGGTGCGCCGGCGTCCGTTCCGATTCGCCGCAGGCCAAGGGCCAAAGCTTGACTTACTTTTCGGTCGTTTCCAGGATCAGGGCCTCTGCCGAACAACTGCAACGCCTCATCCACCATGACAACTCTCTCCAGTCTCTTGGTCGCCTCCCTCCTGACCTCCGTGGCTTTGGCCGACCAAAAGGAGCCCATCATCCTCTGGCCTGAAGGCGCTCCCGGAGCGCTGGGCCAGACCGACAACGATATCCCGACGCTCACCCCATATTTGCCCGACCCACAGGTGGCGACCGGTGCGGCGATGGTCATCTGCCCGGGCGGCGGTTACGGCGCGCTGGCGCCCCACGAGGGTCATGATTACGCCCTTTGGCTCAACCAGCATGGGGTCACGGCCTTCGTCCTGAAATACCGGCTTGGCTCGCACGGTTACCGCCACCCCACCATGCTCCAGGACGCCGCCCGCGCCGTGCGAACCGTGCGCGCCCGGGCCGCGGAGTGGAGAGTCGATCCGCATCGCATCGGCCTCATGGGCTCGTCCGCCGGCGGGCACTTGGCTTCCACGCTCCTGACCCACTTCGACGCCGGCAAACCCGACACCGCCGATCCCATCGAACGGGTCAGTTCCCGGCCGGACCTCGGCATCCTGTGCTACGCGGTCATCACCCTGGGCCGCTACACGCATCAGGGCTCGAAGGATAATTTGCTGGGCAAACACCCGTCGCCGGAACTGGTACGGCTGCTGTCCAATGAACTGCAGGTGACCCCGGAGACCCCGCCGTGCTTCATCTGGCACACCGACGAAGACCCGGCGGTGCCGGTCGAG
>JAGWYX010000642.1 GCA_018969165.1 Verrucomicrobiota bacterium | reverse complement strand
CACCCGCCGTGAGCCTGACAGCCAAGCTTTGTCCCGCACGCCAAGGAACCGAAACGTCAGCGACAGGACTGCCGCCCGGTTAAAAAATGGAATGCCTGCCCAAACCGAAAATCCAAACCACCTTGCGAAATCGCTGGCAGCGGCCGTCCCACCTTGACGCGACAAGGACCGGCGCCTATCCTGCGGACGCTGGATTTTGAAAGCGATTCGGGGCGCGGTTTTGGGGCGGCAGGCCGTAAGTTGTCGCCGGCCGATCAAACGGTTCACCTATGGGACTCACATCTGTCAGAGGCTCGGTCATCGGACCCAAAGAACGCTCCATCGAATGCACGCTGGCGGATGGCACCACGGTCCAACGTCAAGTCGGTGAGTGTCTAATCTCCCTCCCGCATGGCAAGGGGCATACCCCGGTGCTCCTCGGTGAACCGGGGGATACCGCGCTGCTCGGGTCGGTGACCCTGGAAATCCTGGGCCTCATCCTGCATCCCTTCACCCGAAAGCTGCAACCGATGCGGATGATGCTGGCGTAACCCCACCCGCCGGCTGTCGGCTCCTCCAGGTGGAACGCCGGACCGCCGCGATCCTCCGTTTCCCCCCTCCCCGCACCGGCCTCCAAATCGCGGGCCGCAAATTAGCAGTTGAATCCGGCCCAAAACTGAATAGTAAATGCCCGTGGCAATGATTTGATCCAGTGAAACCCACCGACCTGCGGGGCATCCTGCAATACATTCCCCAGTTCCGGGAACGCGTCTTCGTCATCAGCATCGACGGCGCCATCGTCACCGACGAGAATTTCGCCAATATCCTCCTGGATGTGGCGGTCTTGCGCTCGCTGAGCATCCGCGTCGTGCTGGTCCACGGCGCGGCGGCGCAGATTCACGCCCTGGCGACGCAGCAGCACGTAACCCCCTCGAACCTCGACGGGAGCGGCATCACCGATGCCGAGACCCTGCAATTGGCGCTGACCGCCGCGAATCGGCTCAGCCATGAAATCCTCGAAGGCCTCGCCGCCAACGACCTGCGCGCCGCCTGCTCCAACGCCATTGTCGCCCACCCGCTGGGCATCCTCCACGGCGTGGACCACCTCTTCACCGGCAAAGTCGAACGCGTCGATGTCGAACTGCTCCAGACCCTGCTGGCTCAAGGTATTATCCCCGTCATCCCCCCGCTGGGTTTTGACGGCGACGGTAAGACCTACCGGGTCAACTCCGACGGCGTCGCGGTGGCAGTGGCCGAGGCGCTCAAGGCGAACAAGTTGATCTTTATCACGATCCACGACGGCTTGCTGCGCCAGGGCCAACTCCTGCGCCAAATGCTCGTCGCCGACCTGGACGCCCTCCTGGCTAACCATCGCCAGGAGTTCATCCCCGAACTGGTCTCCAAGGCCGTGCATGCCGCCGCCGCCTGCCACGCCGGCGTCCAACGCGTCCACATCATCAACGGCCGCGTGGACGAGGGCCTGTTGGCCGAGGTCTTTTCCAACGAGGGCATCGGCACGCTGATTTACGCCAATGAGTACCAGCAGGTCAGGCGCGCCATGAAAAAGGACGTCCGCAGCATCCTGATGCTGACCCAAAACTCCGTCGATGCGGACGAACTCGTCAAACGCACCCGCGCCGGCATCGAAAAAAACCTCGGGGATTATTACCTGTTCGAGATCGACAAGAACCCGGTCGCCTGCGTCGCCTTGCACCCGTATCCCGAGCACGGCAAGGGCGAGTTGGCCTGCCTCTACGTCAGCCCGTCGCACGAAAACCAGGGCATCGGCCGGAAACTGATTCAGTACGTCGAAAACAAGGCGCGCGAGCACGGCTTCAGCGAGCTGCTGGTCCTCTCGACCCAGGCCTTCACCTACTTCCAGTCCAAAGGCGGTTTCGCCGAGGGCTCGCCCGACGATCTGCCGCCGGCCCGCCGCGAGAAATACGAGGCCAGCGGCCGCAACTCGAAGGTCCTGGTCAAGAAACTCAAGTAAGCCTGACGCACGGCCGTCGCGGCCGTGTTCCGTGCGATCGGCATGCACTCGCGCCAACTCCCGAGGGATTTCCAAATCGCCTGCCGCCGCTGGCACGTCCGCCCCACCCGCTACGTCGTGGTCGTCAGCGTCGGCGACCAAACCCTGTCGGTGTACGAGCAAACCGGGATGCCGGCCGGCCTTCCGCGGCCTTTCCATGAAACGCCGGAACGACCGCCAGGGTTTGGAGTGCGCCAGTCCTCTGGCGCTTTCCGGTGCGGCGATGGGAAAGCGGCTGAGGACTGCCGCACTCCCAGACGCTGTCGCGCCGGCGACGACCCGTCCTGGCTCATGGTCCCGGCGCACGGTCAAAGGACCGTGGGAGCTTCCGATGAACGCGCCCGCACCCTGGTCCTCTCGCCCGGGGAGAGGGAACAGCCAGCCGGAGTCGATTCCCATCCTGGAATTTCCCCCGCCAGCGTCGGCCAGGGCGCCTCAGTCTCATCCGAGGTGATCGCAGCCGCTGGCGGCAATCGCTTCTCCCTCTCCCATCCGATGGGAGAGGGCCGAGGTGAGGGTCCTCCGAGGTCCAAACCCCCATTCCATGCACTGTCGCAAATGGGCACTCGCCCAGACTCGGACCCGATTCAGCCCCGGGCATCCTTCTCCCCTCGCGGGTACCGGCTCGCGGGCCGCTTCCGCTGCTCGACCTCACGCTTCGGTGTGGGCCAACTCGCCGATTCAAACCGCACCCCGCTCGGCCTGCATCGCATCGCCGAAAAAATCGGCGGCGGCTGGCCCATCGGCGCGGTGTTCCGCAGCCGGCGCCTGGTCGGCTTCACCTGGCGCGGCTTGCCCGACGCCGCAATCGCTCACCGCATTCTCTGGCTCGAGGGCCTGGAGCCGGGCTTCAACCGCGGCGGCCGGGTGGATTCCTACCAGCGCTATATCTACATCCACGGGATCGGCAACGAACCAACCCTGGGCCGCCCGGCTTCGCGCGGTTGCATCCACCTGGCCGCCGCGGACCTTCTGCCGCTCTACGACCGGGTCCCGGTCGGCACGCTCGTGTGGATCACCGGCCGAACTCCGGCGCCACTTCAGGCCATGTCCGAGTTTGCGGTTCGAGCGCGGGTCTGCGACCCGCAGCGGCTCGATTTTGAAGCAGCGGTGCTGCGGCTCACAGAGCCGCGCTCCGAAATCAGGACACCGCCCAACTTCACCGCGGATTGACATCAAGACATCAAAATGCGTATGATTTGATGCATGCGCACGACACTGACCCTGGACCAAGACGTGGCGGCCCTGGTGGCCCGCGCAAAACGAATCCGCCGGGCCTCGCTCAAAGCGGTGATTAACGAAGGGTT
>JAGWYX010000641.1 GCA_018969165.1 Verrucomicrobiota bacterium | reverse complement strand
GCGCGAGCCGGCCGGCAAGCACGGCCTCCAGACCGGCCGCCCCGGCGACCCCCAGGCCGTTGAACGGGATGTTCCAGACCAGTTTTTCCCAGTGGGCGAGTTCGAGATTATCGGTGACTTGGCAAGGCACGCCGGCCTGATGGAACAGGTCGGCCGTGGCCCGGGTCCGAGCCCGCGGGAGACGGCCGAACTCGCCGAGCACGATTCTTCCATGAGCCAGGTGGTGGATCACTCCTGGCGCCACCCGGTTCAGACAAACGAAACAGAGCCCGCCCAGGATGTTCCCGGGTCCGAACCGGGCAGCCAGTTGCGCTTCATTGCCCAGTCCGTTCTGGAGCGTCAGCAGCAGGGTGCGTCTTGTCAGCAGGGGCGGCAGCAACCGGATGAACTGATCGTTGGCGGTGGTTTTGAGTCCGATCAGCACCAGGTCGCACGGGCCGATCCGCTCCGCGCGGTCCGCGGCGCAGGGGCGGGCGACAAAATCGCCGTCTGGGCCGCGGATGTGGACGCCCTGACGGCGCACCGTGTCGTAATCGGACCGGAGCAGGAAATGCACTTCCTGGCCGGACTGCCAGAGTTTGGCGCCGTAGAAACTGCCCAGGGCACCGCAACCGACCACGCCGATTTTCATCCGGCAACTCCGGGAAATGAAAAAGGCACCCTGTGGAGTTCAGAGTGCCCGGGGGAAAGGAGGCGATTTTACTTGGCGCTCAGGATGGCATCCTTGGCGGCCTTGGCGACGCGGAACTTGACGACGCGTTTGGCGGGAATCTGAATCTGTTCACCGGTCGCCGGGTTGCGCCCGATGCGGGCCTTGCGGTTGACGAGGACCAGCTTGCCCAGCCCGGGCAGGGTGAAGGTGTTCTTGGCATTCTTGTAAGCCAGTTGCGCGAGGTGATCGAGGATCTCGACGCCCTGCTTCTTGGTGATACCAGCCTTGTCGGCGATCGCGGCGGCGATTTGAGATTTGGTCAGTGCTTTAGCCATATTTTTGTTTGGTTTTGGTTGCGTGCAGTCTTGCGACTTGCGCGTATTAAAGCGCTTCACCCCCGCGGCGCAAGGACAAAATCGTTGTCTGGCGCGGGTCCCGCGCAAGTCGGGCCGCCGCGCACATCGCGGGCTTGACACCGCCGGGCAAAATCACAACATGGCCGTCGTGGCCAGCCTCTTCACTATCCACGCCGATGTCCGCTACGAGATCGTCCGCAAAATCTTCGAGGGCGGCATGGGGATAGTTTACGAGGCCGAACAGCACGGCACGCGGGATTTCGTCAAGCGGATTGCGATCAAAGTCGTCCGCCAGAGTTACGCCAATCAGCAGACCTTCATCGAGAATTTTATCGGCGAGGCCAAACTGGTCGCCGACCTGATCCACACGAACATCGTTCAGACCTATCACCTTGGGGAGGCGCGCGGCGTTTATTTCATCGCCATGGAACTGATCCGCGGGGTCAACCTTGAGCAGTTCTGCCAGCAACTCGCCGATAAGAAGCGGACGCTCCCGATCGAACTAGCGGTGTTCATCTGCAGCCGGATCGCGCGTGGCCTGGCCTACGCGCATGCCAAGACGGATAAGGACGGCCATCCCCTGGGCATCGTGCATCGCGACGTCAGTTTCAAGAACATCATGATCGCCTTCGAAGGCGACGTTAAACTTACCGATTTCGGCATTGCCAAGGCCCGGGGTTTCCTCCAGGACAACGAGGGCGAGGTGGTCGCCGGCAAGGCCGATTACATGAGCCCCGAGCAGGCCGATTTCCAGATTACGGACAAGCGGTCGGACCTGTTCTCGGCCGGTGTGGTGCTGGCCCACCTGCTGCTGGGCTATAACATTTTCAAAGGCAAGACCCCCGACGACTCCCGGTTGCGCATTCTCTCCCAGCCCATCCCCGACTTTCGCCGATTGGACCCGCGGATCGACGCGCGGCTCGATCAGATCCTACATCGGGCCCTGGCCCGCAATGTCGCCGAGCGCTACACCACCGCCGACGAGTTGCTCTACGACCTGGAATTCTACATTTACCACCAGGGTTACGGTCCGACCAACGAAACCCTGGGCAAGTTCATCCGGGAGTTGTTTGGCCAGGCCCATCTGCCGGCGACCAACGACAGCCACGGACAGACCCAACTCCTGCCCCGATCGACCTCCCCGGCTCCCGCCGCGACGGCGAGCGGGCAGCCCGCTCCATGAAGCACGCCCGTTCGGCTGCCCTCATCCAGCTCGGCCTGATCCAGTCCGCCGGCACCCCCGACCCCGCCGTCAACCTCCGCAAGACCCTGGCGCGGGTCGAGCAAGCCGCCCGGGCCGGCGCCCAAATCGTCTGTACCCAGGAACTGTTCCGCTCTCCGTACTTTTGCCAGAGTGAAGACCATGCCTGTTTCGCTCTGGCCGAGACCATTCCCGGCCCCAGCACCGACGCCTTCCGGAAGCTGGCCCGCAAGCATCGAGTGGTCATCATCGCCTCCCTGTTCGAGAAGCGCGCCGCCGGCCTCTATCACAATACCGCCGCCGTCATTGACGCCAACGGGGCCTTGCTGGGGCTCTACCGCAAGATGCACATCCCCGATGATCCCCTTTATTACGAGAAGTTCTATTTCACTCCGGGTGACCTGGGTTTCCGCGCCTGGCAAACCCGTTACGCCAAGATCGGCGTGCTGATCTGCTGGGACCAGTGGTACCCGGAGGCCGCCCGCCTGACCGCCCTCCAGGGGGTCGAAATCCTGTTTTATCCGACGGCGATCGGCTGGCACCCGAGCGAGAAGGCACGGTTCGGCGCCGAGCAGCATCAAGCCTGGGAGCTGATCCAGCGCAGCCACGCCGTCGCCAACGGTTGCTTCGTCGCCGTCACCAACCGGGTGGGCATCGAAAGGCCCGCTGGCGGCGACGGCATCGAGTTCTGGGGACAGAGCTTTGTGGCCGGCACCGCGGGTCAGCTCCTGGCCAAAGCCAGCCCCAGTCGGGAGGAAAACCTCCTCGTTCCAGTGGACCTGCGCCAGGTCGAAATCACCCGCAACCATTGGCCGTTCCTGCGTGACCGCCGGATCGACGCCTATCACGGGTTGACCCAACGTTGGATCGACGCATGAGCGTCCGGGTCCGTTTTGCACCCAGCCCCACCGGGTTCCTCCACATTGGCGGCGCCCGCACCGCGCTGTTCAACTGGCTCTACGCCCGACACACCGGCGGGACCTTCATCTTGCGGGTGGAGGACACCGACACCGCCCGCAATACGCAGGAAGCGGTCGAGGTCATCCTGCGCGGCCTGCGCTGGCTGGGCCTGGACTGGGATGAGGGCCCGACCAGCGGCTCTCCGACCGATCCCAG
>JAGWYX010000640.1 GCA_018969165.1 Verrucomicrobiota bacterium | reverse complement strand
GTTCGATGATCTCGCGTCGGCCGCTGGTGTACCCGCCGCTGGCGCCGCCCAGCGCCTTGCCCAAAGTCCCGGTGAGGATATCCACGCGTCCCATCACCTGGTGGTGCTCGGGAGTCCCGCGGCCGGTCTTGCCCAGGAACCCCACCGCGTGCGAATCATCCACCATTACCAGGGCGTTGTGCTTCTCGGCCAGGTCGCAAATCGCCGGCAGGTTGGCCAGCGAACCGTCCATCGAGAATACGCCGTCGGTGGCGATCAGCCGGCCGCGGGCGCCGGCGGCTTCCTTGAGCTTGGCTTCGAGGTCGGCCATGTCGCTGTTCCGGTAACGAAGCCGCTGCGCTTTCGAGAGCCGGATGCCGTCGATGATGCTGGCGTGGTTGAGTTCGTCGGAGAGGATGGCGTCCTCGGGTCCCAGCAGCGTTTCGAACAACCCGCCGTTGGCGTCGAAACAGGAACTGTAAAGCACGGTGTCGTCGGTGCGGAGGAAGGCGCTGATCGTTTGTTCGAGTTCCCGATGGATGGCTTGCGTGCCGCAGATGAAGCGGACCGAAGCCAGGCCGTAGCCCCAGCGGTCGAGCGCCGCGTGGGCGGCCTGGATGACGGCGGGGTGGCTGGCCAGGCCAAGGTAATTATTGGCGCAGAGGTTGAGGACCGGCGGGCCGTCGGCGACGCGGATGCGGGCGTGCTGCGGGGTGGTGATGACCCGCTCGCCCTTCCAGGTGCCGGCGGCGCGGAGGTCGTCGAGTTGCGCCTGGAGATGGTTTTGGAATGAGCCGAGCATGGCTAGCGACCTTGGGTTGCAAAACCCGGTGGTGGGAAGTCAAACCACCAATGGACACCAATGGACACGAACTCAGGAAGAGTTGATTCGAGTCTCGATTCGTGTGGATTCGTGTTCATTCGTGGTTCCTGAAGTCTGAACCGGGACCGTTAGTCTCGCCAGTTGAGGATGACCTTGCCGGATTGTCCCGAGCGCATCGCCGCGAAGCCTCGTTCGAACTCGGTGTAATGGAACCGGTGGGTGATGACCGGTCGGATATCCAGGCCGCTTTCGAGCATGACGGTCATCATATACCAGGTTTCGTACATTTCCCGGCCGTAAATTCCCTTAATGGTGAGCATATTGAAGACGACCTTGTTCCAGTCCAGGGCGATGGGGCCGGACGGGATGCCCAGCATGGCGATTTTTCCGCCGTGGCAGAGGTTTTCCAGGATGTCGGGGAACGCGGCCGGGTTACCGGACATTTCGAGGGCGACGTCGAAGCCCTCCTTCATCTGGAGTTGCTCCTGCACATCCCGCAGGCGGTCCCGGTTCACATTGAGCGCCACGGTGGCACCCAGTTTGCGGGCCAACTCCAGCCGGTAATCGTTCACGTCGGTCACCACCACAAACCGGGCGCCGGCGTGCTTGACGACCGCCGCGGCCATGATGCCAATTGGACCGGCGCCGGTAATCAGCACGTCTTCGCCCAGGACCGGGAAGGACAGGGCGGTGTGGACGGCGTTGCCGAACGGATCGAAAATCGCCGCCAGGTCGCGGTCCATGCCATTGCGGTGGTGCCAGACGTTGGTCATCGGCACCGAGATATACTCGGCGAAGGCCCCGGGCCGGTTGACGCCGATACCCTGGGTATCCTTGCACAGGTGCCGGCGCCCGGCCAGGCAGTTTCGGCAGCGGCCGCAGACTACATGCCCCTCGGCGCTGACGGTGTCGCCCGGGAAAAAGTCGCTGACATTGGCGCCGACCTGGACGATCTCGCCGACGAACTCGTGGCCGATGACCATTGGCACGGGGATGGTGCGCTGGGCCCAATCATCCCATTTATAGATATGGAGGTCGGTGCCACAGATCCCGGTGCGATCGACCCGGATCAGGACGTCATTGATGCCGATCTCGGGCACGGGCACTTCCCGCAGCCACAAGCCGGGCCTGAACTCGGCTTTCACGAGGGCTTTCATGGTCTGCATGTCGGGTCACTGTTGTGGCAGGGACGCCTGGTTGAGGCGTCCCACCCGCGTTCAGCGGGCGGACCGCAGTGGACGGGGACGCCCTTCGCCAACGAGCGCGCCTTCCCTACCTGAATAGCGCGGTCGGCGGGGTGACAAACGGGATTGCCAGGGCGTTGCGGCTCGTCCATTATTTCGGAGACCATGACGCTATCCTAGACGGTAAATTCCAATATGCAAGACGAATTTCCGGTATATCGCACACGATGAAAGCGTCCGCGTTGGGTCGACCGCGCCGGAAGGGGAGGGCGACGGATCCTGCCGAGGCGCTCAACCGCCACCTGGGCGGTCGGGTGAAGCAGCTCCGGACCGGGCGCGGCTGGTCGTTGGAGGCCCTGGCCAATGCCAGCGGGGTGAGTCGGTCGATGCTCAGCCAGATCGAGCGGGAGCAGGCCAACCCGACGTTGGCGGTGACGATGCGGATTGCCCAGGCCTTCGGGATGCCGCTGGGCGACCTGCTCGAGTTGCCGGGCGCGGCCTCGGTCGTGACCGTGATTCGGGGAGATGACCACGCCTATCACTATCGCTCGGACAAGCACTGCCGGATTCGGACGTTGTCGCCGCTGCACCTGGAGAAGGATGTCGAGTTTTACGAGGTGCGGCTCCTGGCGGGTGGCGCATTGCGGAGCGCGGCGCATTTCGAGGGGACGCGCGAGTTTCTCACCGTGCAGCAGGGCGAAGTTCGGGTCGAGTCGGCGGGGGACGCGGAGCTGCTGAACGCGGGAGACTCGGCCAGTTACCGGGCGGATGTCGCGCACGCGATTGTGAACGCGGGCAAGGGTGAAGCGCTGGTGTTCCTGGTCGTCATCTACCGGTGAGCCGGGCCGAACTTTGGCGAACCCTTCTCGCCGTCGCGCGTGAATCGGGCTTTCGGCGGGGTCACATCTCGACATTTGACATTTGTCCCCCTTCCGCGGTGCGGGGATTGACCAATTGTCAAATGTCGAGATGTGACCCTATTCCTCCCGGTGGCGGGTGCTGGATCGCTTGGTTCTCGCCACCCGGCGCTGGCGCTACGGGTTCGAGCGGCCGGAGTAGTCCCAGGTGGCCAGGCCGTCGTAGAGGATGAATCCCATGCCGCTGAGCTTGGCCCCTTCGAGCATGAGTTGGTGAGCCGGGACCGCCAGCTTCACCCATTGGCCGGCAGGTGGCAACGGTCCCATGTAGCGGCGATCCGATGTGCCGTCCGCGCCCCACGGGATGAGGTCGGCGCCCCAGTAGGCGCGATGTTCCCAGCAACGGTCTTTCCAAGTCAGCATAATTTCCTGCGGCGGATTCACCGGGTCCAGATAGACATAGGTAAACAGGGTGTCGCCGGGGAAGATTTC
>JAGWYX010000639.1 GCA_018969165.1 Verrucomicrobiota bacterium | reverse complement strand
GGCCGGTACTGCCCGGCACGATCTGGAAGATTTCGTCACCGTTCGACACCGGGAACTGCAAGTCGGTGTCGGGCCTGCCGCCCTTCGGGATCATGGAACTGACGATCGCGTCGCTCGAATACTCGATGTAATTGACCAGGGTGTTGGTCGTGCCCATCGGCACCTCGCCCACGAACGTGAAGCTGATCGAGCCACCGCTCCCGTTGTTGAGGAGGACCCCTTCGCCCGGCGCCAAGGAGAGGTTCGCGGTCCAGGAACCGCTCAAGAACCTGGCGCTTACATATTTCTGGTCTCCGTTGTCCCACTTGTATATTGTGGTCCCGCTCGGCGGACTGGGCAGCACGTCGTTCAGGTAGTTGCCCTTGTAGTTGTCGAGCTGGTTGGCCAACAGGTTGTAGTTCGTCGTGCAGGTCACCTTGACGAAGCCGATCTCGTCGACGGCGCAGACCGCGGCGGTGGAATCCTCCAGCTTGTAGAAGCGGTGGGTGTATTTCGTCGCCTGCGTGTCGGTGTACGTGCTGGCGCTGCCGGTCATCGTGATCGACGCGATGGAAGACCAGGTGCCCTTTGGGTCGGTCGCGGCATACACGGTGCCGGTATCGCCGTTCGCGCCAGTGACCTGCATCTCGAACCCGCCCGAGCCGTTAAAGCCCACGGAGAGGAGCGAAGGCGACGAGGCGCCATACACGTCGCCGACGCTCGCCGTGAAGGTCGGGATGCCCGGCGACGGCGGCGGGCTGCTGGAGGTGATGCCGGTCGCCGTGACGATGAACTCGCCGCCCGTGCCCCACCCCCGGACGATGTCGCTGCACGGGTAGTTGGTGAGGCCGCCCTGGCTCAGGCCGGTGACCACGGTCTCGTTGCTCGACAACTGGTTCGTCGTCGGGCCGCTCACGATGCTGTCGGGATTGTTCCACGCGGGAATGGAGTATCCCTGGACGGTGGCGAGATCGGTGCTCGTCTCGTCGGTGAGCGAGTCGGCCGGCAGGGTGCCGCCGCAGGGGTTCGTGGCCATGAGGTAGTGCTTGCTGTAGAAGTAGCCGCCTTGGGCGGTGGTGTAATTGGTGCCGGCGGTGGTGTGGTGCGTGACGTAGGCCACCGTGGTGACCGCCACGACCCGGAAGTAGCCGTTGGTATCGGTGCTCACGTAGCCCTGGCCCGCGCTCGTGTAGCTGTAATCGACGCTCGTGTCGTTGGTGTTCGGAGTCGGGAGCGTCGGCATGAAGTAGGAGATGTGGTTCTCGAACTCGGCGCGCACGGCTGCGGTTCCAAGGCAGCCCATGAGCATGGCGCAAGTGGTCACGGACAGAAATCTGTCCATTGCGTGGTGAGGGGTGATCGCACAGTTGCCAACAGGTGGATTGACAGCATGACGGTGCATCGATAAGGGGGTGACGAATAACGAAGTTTTCATAGTCGTGGAGGTGATTCTGTTTTGGGGTGCGCGTCCTTATCGAACCCCTGTCTTGTTGGCGACGGCCTCTCCGCTGAGTTCCGTGATTTCCTGGGAATCATCACCGTCCTCTCTCGCAAAGGAAAGTGTTCGCCGCAAACCCAATCGACTGACGAAAAACGTCACGGCGAAATTGCGACGGCAATCGGTTCAGGATCAGTTATTTGCGCAAGTAGAGAACCGCCAAGCGACCCTTGACGCAACCATTTTGACCTCCCGAAGGGGCGGAAACGGCGGTTTTGAGGGGTCGAACTGACTAAAAACGTCAGGGCTGGCCAATCACTGTCTCAAAGATGGACACGAAAACTCGATGATCGGGTAGGATTCCTCCCCCGTCCGGCATTTGGCCAAGTCAATGCCGATCGACCGGAGCGCCCTTTCGCGCTCCGTGAGAAACTCCCTCGGCGTTTGCCCGAAAGTTTTCTTGAACAGCCGCTCGAAATGCTCCGGGTGCCGGAACCCCGCCTCGATGGCGACCAAGTGCGCCAGTGCCTGGACCATGTCCATGGTTCCCGCCCGGTCGCCGACCAGCCGGGCGACCTCCAGGACGGCACCGTGGATGCTCCCCAGCCGGCGGACGGTCTCCCGGTTGAACGCCTGGTCGCGCAGGAATCCGGCGAGGCTTCCTCTCCCCCGCGCAAGCTCTGCCAGCCGGCGATATTCATCGGCACTGACCCGCACCTTCAACTCTATGATCCGCTTCGTAGTCATGTCTGGCTGGGGGGTCAAGGGGTGCGCCCATTGCAAGGCACCGGGGCCTCCCGGTGGTGCCTTGTTGAGTCCGTCTCGCGACAGTTTGGTGATGCGGATTGGCGGATCACCGGACTGTCGCCACTCTGCCAACATGGCGGCACGGCTCCGCTTGGCGGCTGCGGCAAGCCGAGCCGGGTCGCGATGTTGCTCTTTGGTCTGGTGTTCATGTCTGGTGAGGGATCCACCAGCTTCAGGGCCGCGCCTCCTGGCGCGGCGAATTGGTCAGAAGAGCCGCCGGTAGGCGCACCTCCTGCCAGAATGGGCTGGTGCGACGGCGAGCCGCGTCCCGGCCGCCGTCGCCGGGGAGGCGGTCGAAGTGGAAGGGCTGGTCAAGCGACCGGCCCCGCCACTGGAAGCGGATGACGCCCTGGACAGGGGTCCGGGAGAAATACAGGTCGAGCCAAAGCGAGATTTTCGAAAAATCAGGGCGCTCGACCTGCACGCACTCCCAGGCGACGTGCGGGTCGGCCGGGCTGGTCCCCAGGCGCCTGGCCCGGCGGATGTCCCGGAAGTGACGGACGCGGGTGGTGAAGGGCGCCCGCCAGGACGCTTCGCCCAGGCCCGGGCCGGCCGAACAGTACAGGTCAATGTCAGCGTGGCCGGCCGGGTCCTGAGGCGTCCACCAGATCGCGGCGATGCCGAGGCGGTCGCCCACCGCCCGAGGCAGGTCCGGTATGACCGTCACCGCCGGGACAGAGTTTGAGGTGCCGGATTTGGAAACCGGAACGGTCGCCGCGACCGAAGGGCTCGCGTTGGAGGCGAATCGCGTAGCCAGTTGATTGGTCGCAACCGGCGCAAGCCGCACCACTACTGGCGCGGTGTTTGTGATCACCGGCTTTGGGGCGGTGTTGATTGGCGGCGGTGTCAGCGCCACCCGCTGGGACGCCACCACGACCGGCTTCGGAGCCGGTGCCGGCGGCGGCTTTGGCGGGGAAACAGGAGGATGGTTCGTCGGTGAGGAAACCGCGAGCGGCTGTTCAGTCCGAACTGCGATCTCCCGTTTCCCCGCAGCGTGCATCACAAGATTAGTGTCCCTTGGGTCAATCGCGAGCGCGCCCGATGGCCTGGGGTCTGGCTGTATCGCCGCTCGCAATACCTCCGGCGCGTCGGCGCTGAAGGCGGCCAGCACG
>JAGWYX010000638.1 GCA_018969165.1 Verrucomicrobiota bacterium | reverse complement strand
CACCAGCGGAATCCGCAGGACCGGCGAGCCGGCGGTCTTCAATCCGGGGCTCGGGAGGATATGGCTGCTGAAAAAAATCCCCGCCAACGAGTAGTAATCGGCCGTCGGGATCGGGTCGAACTTGTGGTCGTGACACCGCGCGCAACCAAGCGTCAGCCCGAGAAACGCCCGCCCGGTCACGTCGATCTGGTCGGCCACGATGTCCGTCATCATCTTTTCCTTGTCCGCGTCGCCGGTGCCCCATTCCCCGATGGCCATGACGCCGGTCGCGATGAGGGCGTTGGTGTCAAACCGCCCGGGGGCGTTGGTCGCCAGGATGTCGCCCGCGAACTGGTCGATCACGAACTGGTCGTAAGGCAGGTCACGGTTGAAGGCATCCACCACCCAGTCCCGATACCGGTAGGCTGCGGGCACGTCGGCCTCGCCGCCAATCCCCCGCGCATCGAACGAGTCCGTATAGCGCACCACGTCGAGCCAATGCCGAGCCCAGCGTTCGCCGTAATGGGGCGAGGCCAGCAGGCGATCGAGCACCTTCGCAAAAGCGTCCGGCGACCGGTCGTTGAGGAAAGCATCGATCTCAGCCGGGGTGGGCGGCAGGCCGATCAGGTCGAATGTCGCCCGCCGGAGGAGGGTGCGCTTGTCCGCCCGCGGCGACGGCGTCAGGTGGTTGGCTTCGAGTTTGGCCAGGATGAACCGGTCGATCGGTGACTTCGGCCAGCGCCGGTTTTTCACGCGCGGGAGGGGCGGGGCTTGCGGACGCCGGAACGCCCAGAGCTTCCGCGCAGCCACGAAATCGTACGGGCTATCCGCCGGGACGGCGCGAACGGGACCGGCGACCGGGGTCGTCCTGGAATCCGGCGCGCCCATGCTGACCCAGGCGACGAAGTCGGCAATTTGCGCGGCGCTCAGTTTGCCGCGTTTCGGCGGCGGCATCCGGAGGTCGTCGTTCTGGTACTGGATCGCCGCGATGAGCCGGCTCTTCTCCGCGTGGCCGGGCACCAGGACCGGCCCGTTGTCGCCGCCTTTCAGCACGCCGTCCCGGCTATCGAGCCGCAGACCGCCCTTGAGCTTCCCGGCGTTGGCGCTGTGGCAGGGATAACATCGCTCGACCAGCACCGGCCGGATGCGCGTTTCGAAGAACTCGATGCCGTCCGCCGCGTTCGCCCCGCGCGTCAAAGAGATCGCGGCCGACACCAGCAGGCTGGCAAAGAGCGAACTTTTCAAACGCGCGCTGGGCATGATGCGGAATCGGCAAAGCTTACCGCAGATTCCCTCAACCCCAAAACTCTTTCTAGCGAGGCGCGCCTCAGACCTCAAGTCGCCTTTGTCGTGCATCCTCGGTCTTTCGTTTCCTTCGTCCGTTTCCCGCGCGCCTCGCCGACCGATTCCTTGAACCCCCGACCCGGAAAGCAGAATGGATCGGGAAATTGATCCGGGCGCAAAAAGTTTCAGGTTGGCAGGAATCTGTCTTGGAACGGCCGGGCATTTGCCCGACAATTGGCCGATGCATCATTTTGCCAATACGATCCTCTGGGTATATATCGTGCTGCTGGTGGTCGGCGGGCTGATCGGCTTTCTGAAGGCCGGGAGCAAGGTATCGCTCATCACGTCGGTCGTCTTTGCCGCCGTGTTGAGCCTGTGCGCCACCGGCATCATCCAGCATCCGGTCACCGACATCATTCTGGCCGTGCTGCTGGTGGTCTTCGGTATGCGCCTGGCCAAGACCAGGAAGTTCATGCCCAGCGGCCTGATGCTGGTGCTGACCATCGCCGCGCTCGCCTTGCGGCATTTGTAGCTCCGGTCCCGGTCGAAGGTCCCCTGCCCTGCCTGCGCGCATGCCGGCTTCAACTGCTTTGCCCATCTGGCAAATCCACCGGGAGATTGTCGCGGCCCTCACGACCGGCAACCGCCTGGTGCTGGTCGCCCCGACGGGTTCCGGCAAGACCACGCAAGTCCCGCAAATGCTGCTGGCTGCCGGACTGGCAGGAGGGGTCGATTCGGATTCCGCATTCCGCACTGCCCAGTCCGCATTCAAGCGCATCGTGGTGCTGCAACCGCGTCGGGTCGCCGCCCGGAGCGTGGCCGCCCGCGTCGCCTGGGAACGCGGCGTCAAACTCGGCGCCGAGGTTGGTTATCAGATTCGGTTCGACGACCAGACCAGCCTGGGCACGCGCATTTGCTTCGTGACCGAGGGCATCCTGCTGCGCTGGTTGCAGGACGACCCGACGTTGGCCGATGTCGCCGTCCTCCTGTTCGACGAATTCCACGAGCGCAATTTGCTGAGCGACGCCGCGCTGGCCCTGGCCAAGAAGCTCCAGGAGGACCGCCGCCCGGATTTGAAGATCGCCGTCATGTCCGCGACGCTCGAGGCGGAGCCGGTGGCCGTGTACCTCGGGGGCTGCCCGGTCCTGGTTTCGGAGGGCCAGACGTTTCCCGTCGCGGTGCGCTACCTGGACCAGCGGGATGAGCGCTCCGCCGCCGACCAGGCGGCGGACACGGTCGAGCGCATCGTCAACTCCGGCGCCGCCGGTGATATCCTGGTGTTCATGCCGGGCATGGGCGAGATCAACGCCACGATCAACGCGTGCCGGGCGATCCACACCCGCGAACGCCTGGCGTTGATCCCGTTGCACGGCGACCTGCCGCCGGAGGACCAGGACCTGGCGTTCGCACCCAACCCGTCGCGCAAAATCGTGGTCGCCACCAACGTGGCCGAGACATCCGTCACCATCGACGGCATCCGGCATGTCGTGGACAGCGGGCTGGCCCGCGTTGCGCGCTACGATGCCGAGCGCGGCATCGGCACCCTGTTCGTCGAGCCGATCAGCCGCGCCTCGGCCGAGCAGCGCAAGGGGCGCGCGGGTCGCACGACGGCGGGGACCTGTTACCGGCTCTGGACCGAAAGCAGCCAATTGAATCGGCCCGAGCGCAACACCCCGGAAATCCAGCGCGCCGACCTGGCGGAGGTCGTGCTGCTGCTGCACTCGTTGCACATCCGCCGGGCCGCGCAGTTCGACTGGTTGGACAAGCCGGACGCGGCGGCGGTCGAGCGCGCCGAGCGGCTCCTGCATACCCTCGGGGCGCTGGACGACGCGGCGGGTGAACTCACGCGGATCGGCCGGCAGATGCTGCGCCTGCCGATGCACCCGCGCTACTCGCGCATGCTCGTCGAGGCCGCCCAACGCGGCTGCGTCGCCCCGGCCGCGCTGTGCGCGGCGCTGGTGAGCGGACGCGACTTGCTCGTGCGCTTGCGGCGCGAAGACAAGCACATCGCCGAGGCGCGGGAGTTGTTCGAGGCGAGCCAGGAGTCGGATTTTTTTACCTTGCTGCGCGCCTACC
>JAGWYX010000637.1 GCA_018969165.1 Verrucomicrobiota bacterium | reverse complement strand
GCCGAGTTGGCCGAGATGCCCGCCAGACTGCTCCCCAGACTCAGCGCAGGCGCGCCGCTGGCGATGAACGCCAAGGTGCCGTCCAGGTTCCATTCCAACCCCAGGCTCCCACCGCTGACCCCCACCGACACGCTGCCCGCCTTCAGCTCGGCGCCGACCGCGCTGGCCGTCGCAGCGAAACCCTGGCTGGTCTCCGCGAAACTGAAGTTGCCGCTCAAGCTCACGAAACCCGCCACATCCGCGCTGAAACCTTGCACCACCAGGCCGGCGATCCCGGCCCCGGTCAACCCGGAGCCGAAGGTATAATTAACCCCGTCGGCACCGACGGTCTGGCCGCTGTAGTTGATCCCCGAATTGTTGAACTCGACCGCCACGGTCTGCGCCGCTGCGTTGAGCAGCTTGCCGCCGGTAACCGCCAAACCGCCCTGCGCCTCGAAGGCCTCGGTGTTCGTCGCGCCGTTGTAAATAAAACCAAAGGTCCCGGCCGTCAGCCCAACGCTGGTCCCACCGGCAGCCACACTGGCCGAGAGGTTGCTCCCGGCGGCTTCGACCGAGGTCCCCTGCTCCTGGAAGGCGAAGTTGCCCGACAAACTCACAAACCCGCCAAACGTCGCGCTCAGCCCGGAAACCGAGAGCCCGACGGCGCCGTTCGTCGCGACCAGCGGCGCCTGGGTGGCGCCGATGCTCAGCGTCTGGTTCACCGCGGCTCCCGTGTCGTTAAACTCGAGCGTGGCCGAATTCACCGTCACATTCGCGAAATTCCCGCCGCTCACCGCCAATCCCCCGGCCGCCTCCAGCGCCACGGTCCCGCTGCCATGGATCTCCAGGGCGAAGCTCCCGTTGGTCAGCCCGACGGAAAATGAACCCGCCGCCACCGAGGCATTGACTCCGCTCGCCACGGCCTCAAGCTGGCTGCCGCTGACCTGCAGACTGAAGCTGCCCGAGACCGAGGCGAAACCGGCCATGTCCAACTCCCCGCCCAGGCTCACCGAGCCGGCGCCCGAGGCAAAGAAGGCCGCCAAATTGTCCGCCCCCGTAGCCGATGTGCTGTGCCAGATGATCGACCAACTCGGCAGCGCCGAGGTCACCAGCCGGATTCCGTTTGGCCCCTGGACGGGGACCAGGTAGCGCGTCGTTCCCCCGCTCGAAAAGGACAGCCCCGACACCGCCGCAAACGTGCCGGTCGCCGTGCTGCCATTCTGGAGTTGGATGATATTGAAGGTCTGCCCGACGCTCGGCACGAACCCATTGGACAAGTTGATCTGCAGCGTGCCCCCGAGAGTCAGTTGCCCGGCCGTCATCGTGATGGCGTCATATTGCCCGCTCTGCGTCCCGTCGCCCGCGGTCGTGCCGCCGATATTAAACACCGTCGTGCCGGTCAACATCGTGTCGGCGCTGAAGGTTTGGCTGGCTTGCGCCCCTTGGGTTCGCAGCCCGTTCGGGTTGCCGCTCGGCGCGGAACTCGAGCCTTGCGGCAATGAAGATGAAAGCGCCAAGCCCAACGCCGTTGGAAGATTCGACGACGGACTCGACGGAAGTATCTGCGGCGTTGAGGACTTTCCACCGGGCGGACCATTCGCCGTTTTCAGCGAGGTCGTGAGCTGCTGGATCACCGAACCGGCTCGATCCGGCGTGCGGTTCGCCAAGCGGTCGATTGCGCCGCCAGGGGTCGAACTCTGCAAACTCGAGCGCACCACCGGCTGGACAGCTTGCGTCGGCGTCGCCTGGGCGGCCTGCTTCGGCGTCGGCTGGGAAGTCGCGACGGATTGGGTCGCCGGCGCGTCGGACACTGACCCGGCCTGAACGCCGTGGAACAGGTCTTCGATCCGCGAGGCCGGGTTGTAGTTCAGGCCCGAGGGATTCTGCGGCAGCGGGGTTTGCTGATGGGCCACGACCGTCGTTGAGTGGTGTCCAAGGCGGTCCGCTGCCGGCTGGGCGCCTAAAGCGCCGGCGAGCAAACCTTCGGCTGACAAGAGCAGCCTCGACTCGAGGCTCTCGAGATCAAACCGCGACGTTCGATCCGTTTTCAGAATGGCCTTTTTGAGAACTGGACACGTGCGGACGGAGGGATGAGTACGCTACCGCGCGGGGGCGTGTCAAAAGATTTTGTAGAAATTCCATCAAGGCGCGTCGCCGACCTCATCTGACCTTCGCCGTTCAGTTTCGATCGTTCTTATCCTTCGTTCGTTCCCTCTGCGCCTGTCTGTCGGCAGATAGGCGCCTCACGAATAGAGTCCTTGAGGGAAACACCCAGACCGCGAAAGAGCCGCCAAGACTTGACTCGACAACCGCAGGAGCCATGACTCAAGGCCTCCAGCCGGGAAGCCCAAGCTTGACTTGCGCGCGAATTATTTCCAGGCTCAACCCCGTTTCCTGGAACCCGAGAATCCGACCTATGCACCGAATCTTGCGACACCCGGGTGTGCTGGCCGCCTGGCTGGGTTGCGGCTGGTTGGCCGCTCACGCCGCGGACGGCCCGTTCAACGGCCTCGACATGGACCTGGGCAACCTCCCCCGCCTGTCCAAAGCCAAGACCCGATCCATCAGCCCGGAGAATTTTAACGGCGAAAAGGGCAAGGGCGGCATGTCCACCGACGGCCCCGCCCGAGGCGCCGCCCGCGAATTGGGCCAAGGCTGGAAGGTCTCCCCGTTCGTCCGCGTGGCCGCGCGGTCCACGTTCACCCTGGCCGACATCACCGGTCCAGGGGCGATTCAGCAAATCTGGCTCACCCCGGCGCCGCTCAACAAGACCCGCTGGTTCATCCTGCGTTTCTACTGGGACGACGAGACCGATCCGTCGGTCGAGTGCCCCCTGGGCGACTTCTTCGCCTGTGGCTGGGAGCGGTACTGCCACATCAGCTCGCTGCCGGTCTGCGTGAATCCCGGCAGCGCCTTCAACTCCTATTGGCAGATGCCCTTCCGCAAGAAGGCCCGGATCACCCTCGAGAACCTGGACGACAGTCCAATGACCATTTATTACCAGATTAATTACACGCTCACCGACGTGCCGCGCGACGCCGCCTATTTCCACGCCCAGTTCCGCCGGGTCAATCCCCTGCCCTATAAAAGCGTCTATACCATCCTCGATGGCGTCCGGGGCTGGGGGCAATACGTCGGCACCTACCTGGCCTGGGGCGTGCACAACTCCGGCTGGTGGGGCGAAGGCGAAATCAAGTTCTACCTTGACGGCGACACCGAGTTCCCGACCATCTGCGGCACCGGGACGGAGGATTATTTCTGCGGCTCATACGACTTCGAGGTGCGCGGGGAAGACGGCAAGGGCAAATACCAGGAGTTCACCTCCCCTTACAGCGGGCTAGCCCAGGTGATCCGCCCCGAC
>JAGWYX010000006.1 GCA_018969165.1 Verrucomicrobiota bacterium | reverse complement strand
TATTGTCGGCGTGCGGGTCCACGCCGATTTTTAGATGCGCCGGCCCGTCCGGCACCCGTCCGATGAAACACCACAAGGTTCTTTGTCCTGTCCTCGTCGATCATCCCGCGTCCAGACAAGCGCAATCCACCGTTAAAAAATGGCAACGCACCGCGAGCGCCGCCCTCGAGGCTGAGCTAATCTGCTCGGGCGTGAAGCGTGCAAGGGCCGTTTGGCTAGTGTGGTTCCTCCTGCCGCCGACTGGGCGGTTTGAGCTTGCTTCATGCACGAATTCGTTAACGACTCAAAACTGCACACTATGACCATGAATACACGCACCAAAATCTGGTTCGGCCTGTTGGCCACCGGCTTGTGCCTGAGCCAGTCGAGGGCCGACGAACGCCGGTTCACCTACAGCTACGAACCGGAAACCATGCCGCAGGGGGCGATGGAGTTCGAACAGTGGGTGACGTTGCGGACGCAGCGAACCGCTGCCGTCGGCCAGGACAACTATAACCTCTGGGAAATCCGGTCGGCGCTGGAATACGGCGTCAGCGACCGCTATTCGGTGGAACTGTACCTGAACAGCGAATCGGAGAGCTTCCGCGATCCGGCGAGTGGAACGGACTTTTCCCATTTCCGGTTTGACGGCGTTTCGATCGAAAACCGGTTTCTGCTGCTCAACCCGGCCGACCACGCGGTCGGGCTGACCTTGTACCTCGAACCGCGCTTTTCGGGCGACGAAGCCGAGGTGGAACAAAAGATCATCCTGGGCCAGCGGTACGGCGACTGGAAATGGGCCTTCAACCTGACGCATTCGGCGGAGTGGCTGGACAATCTCCACGCCACCGAGGGCGAACTGGAAGCCAGTTTCGGCCTGGCACGGGATTTGAACAAACATTGGTCACTGGGTCTGGAGTTGCGCGATCACAATGAACTGCCCGAGTATCGACACTGGGAAAACACGGCGCTGTTCCTCGGTCCGGTGGTCAGTTATCGCCAGGAAAAGTGGTGGGCGGCGTTCACCGTGATGCCGCAGCTCTACGGGGCCAATTTCCTGGGCAATCCGGGCGGCAACAGCCACCTGGAACTGGAAGGTCACGAACGGTGGAACATCCGCCTGATTTTTGGTATCGATTTCTGATGCGTTATTGGTTCCCGATCTTGCTGGCCGGTTCGGTCGTAGCCGTGGGGCCGAGCGGCTGTCAAAGCACGGCACCGCCGGGGCACAAGGCTTCCGCCTCTGTGCCCTCGCTCACCGCGGCCCAGATCAGTGCAGCGGGTCTCGGAGAAGATGAGATCGCCGCCGCGACGACGCTCTGTAAGGCCAAGTGTTTAAAATGTCACAAGTTTTACGGCCCCGATGAGTACAACGACGCCGAGTGGAACCATTGGATGGTGAAAATGAGCAAGAAGGCCCGCCTCAAACCAGATCAGCAGGAGCTTCTGACGCGCTTTCTGAACGCGTTTCGTGTCGAGAACTCGGCCAACGAGAAGAGTGTGGATCGTCATCCGTAAGGGGTGGAGTTGCCGCTGAGATAACCTCAATCTTTGCCTGCCACGGGAGTTTCAACCCTGGATATGACGTTACAAGGAAAGACGCGATTAACGCAGCGACACGATGTGTTGCTCCGCGCAGTTCAGTTCGGCGGAGCTCGGAACGCGTTTTCCGTAAAGGTCGAGCGTCAGGTGGCTCCAGAACGCCTGCGGCACGTTCCCCGCACCGATGCGGCCAGCGAGCGCCCGGGTAATCACCTCGACCGGCGCCGTCCCGGTTGGAACCCCATCCGGCTCCAGATAGCCGCGGCACGTGGAGGCCGGGTTAGTCCGCGCCAATGGATCAGCGCGCACGCAGGCCTTGAATCACCTCCTCGACCTCGCGCTGGACTTCGTAGGGCGTCCAAACGTTGCTGCGCCAAACGTGGACCAGCCGTCCGTCCGGTCTGATCAACGCGGTGCGCAGGCCGTGCGCGATGAGGCCGTTCTCCGCCTGGCGTGTCAAGCCGAAGAGAGTTGTCACATAGTCAATCTGCGCGTCGGTGCCGGTGGCAAAAATCCAGTCGTGCTCATCGGCGTCGTAACGCGCGGCGTAGGCCTTGAGTGTCGCCGGCGTGTCGAATTGCGGATCAAAACTGACACTTACCAGCTCGAACCGTCCCGGAAATTTCTTGCGCAAACGTTTCTGGAGGGATTGGAAATTCTTCGACATCAACGGACAAAAGTTCGGGAGTGGGCAACGCGTGTAAATGAAAGTCATCAAGACGGCCTTGCCGCGGAAATCGCGCAGATGGAACCGGCGCCCGTTCTGATCGGTCAAGGTAAAGTCCGGAACCGTGTCGCCGGCATTGACCGATGGCACGTCATCCGGTTTGGTCGCATTTGCCAACGCCGCGGTGACCGCCGGTTTGGACGCCGATTCCGCGCCTGTTTTTTCCACGTTGGCAATCCAGGAATCGTCGTCGGTGACCATCAACCGGAACTTGACCATGGCGTCCACGACCAGGCCGACGAGGAGCGAAGGATCCTTGACGGTGAACGGCATCGTCATCGCGGGCATGAACCCCGGGATGTTGTCGTGTTCAATGGTGATCGTGCTCTCGCGTTGATCAACTGCCCGGATGACACCACGCACGACGAACTGCTGCCGCGTGGTTTCGGAGGGGACGGACGGAGCCGGGGTGGGATGGTGAATGGCGACAGCGGACAACACCGCCAGGGCGGTCAGGCCGGAGAGGACGGTTAACGACAGTCTGAGGCTCATAAATCCAGGCGGCGCAGTTGCCAGACGCCGAAGCCCAGCGGCACGATCAGCCACACGGAGATTGCAAGCGCCGCCGCCGCGACCGGGACGCGGAGGGCCACGGTTTGCGGCAAATTGATGGCGCGGAAAAGGTCAACCGGATTGAGGACCAGCCATGGAGAAAATCTTCTTGGCGCCGCAGGGACCAGGTGCTGCGCGTTGTCCTTTGCCCCTTCGTACTGCCGATGGAGGTCTTCGACGGAAACGACGTGAGTTGCATCGGTGGCTTTTTCAATTTCCTCCGATGCGGTTGCCGCCTGCGACGACACCACCACCCCGAGCGCGACGAGATCGAAGGCAAAGACGGCCGTGCTCCACGCCAGGAGCGCGATCACCAGCGCCTGAACCCGGGTCCGGCTAAACGCAGAGATGGCCAGGCCGACGCCGACGAAAACGATGCCGAGCAGCAAGCTGGAGCCAGCGAGGATAAGGAACGCGCCCAAACCGCGCTCGCGTACCGTCAAACCGATGACGATGCCGGCGATGGTGAAGCCCAGGGCGAGAGGGAACGCCAACGTCAGACAGCCTCCGAGGAATTTCCCGAGAAGCCAGTAGCCCCGGGTTGCACCACAGGCCACGACCAGCGGCAGCGTGCGGTCTTCGCGTTCGGAGGCGACGAGGTCGTGACCGAGCAGGAGCGCGAGCAACGGGACGAGGTATTGCACGAGGTTCAGCAGACTGACCACCGTCCGTTCGTAGCCTTGCAACCCGAACCGGCCGATCTGGGCGAGTCCGAAGAGGCTGGTCAGCCCGATCGCGCCCAGCCAGACCAACACACACGCGATCACCCACCCGCTGCGAAAACGGTCGCTGAATTCCTTTGTGGCGATGAGGGCGATGGTTTTCATGGGTGATTCAGGGGATCAACCGCGGGAAGACGGGAGAGCTGATTTCCACGTCGGTCCTGGTTTGGTCGGCGCGGGTAGCATCGCGCCCTCCTGCGCCTGGGCTCGCGCAACGCGGTGATAAATGGTTTCCAGCGAGTCTTCCGCGTGCGCTGCGCGGAGTTCGTCTATTGGTCCGCTCGCGGCCAAGTGGCCGTCGAGCAGGATTGCGACGTGTGTCGCCAGCGGTTCGATGGCCGAGATGGTGTGGGTGGCAATCAAGAGTGTGGCACCGCGATCGCGTTCGACGCGCAAAATATTCTGCAGCTCATCGAGCCGGGCGGGGTCAATGCCGTTGAACGGCTCGTCGAGCACGAGCAATTCGGGTTGGCCGCAGAGCGCGATGGCAAGCCCCAGGCGCTGGTGCATGCCCTTGGAAAGTTGGCGGACTTTCCGATCCTGGACTGCGTAGAGGCCGACGCGTTTCAACTGATGTTCGAGTTCGACGGCCGGTTGGCGTTTGAGTTGCGCGAAGAACCAGCCGTTGTCCCAAACCGAGCGGTGCTGATACAGGGCGAGGCGTTCGGGCAAATAACCGAACCGGAGGCGATCGCGGTCGCCGATCTTTGCGCCGCGGAGATGGATTTCGCCTTCACTGGGCCGGACCAATCCCAGCAGGCAGCCGAGCAACGTAGTTTTGCCGGTGCCGTTCGGACCGAGTAACGCCACGGTGCTTTCGGAGGCGATGCAGAAATCGATGCCGTCGAGTGCGGTGATCGGGCCGTAGCGCTTTTCAACGTTTCTGAACTCGAGGAAAGGGTTCAAGGCACGGGCGGTTGACGTTTCTTGACTGACGTGACGAAGATCTGATTATTTCGGACTTGGGACTTCGCACGTCGGATTTCAGAAGAGGATTTTCTCACATCGGCTCCTACGAGGCTCAGAGAAACCGGCGGGCGCATGAGTGGAAAAGGATCGTTCACGCCCGCCATGTCCAGCAGAGGCAACAGTTCCTCGCCTTTGCGGAGCAGCGCGAGGGCCGGGCTGAGCGCAAACAGGCGCGCCGCCGGATGCCGATCAACCAGGTAGCCGAACACGTCGGTCTCGTGGTAGGGCGTGTCGCCGATGCCGTCGCCGTTGGCGTCGACACCGGTGTAATCGCTCCAGAAATTGCCGCGGCTGCGGTCAAAAAAAGCGTTGGACGCCAGGCGGCCGAGTTCGACTTCGTCGGTCGGTTGCCAGACCTGCCGCGTGTTGTTCACGAAGGCATTGCCGGCAAAGCGATTTTGTTCGGAGCCGTTGCTGAGGTGGAGGCCGATATCGTTGTTGGCGATCCAATTCCCCTCGAAGTGATCGTTGACGGCCTGCTGGATGAAAAAGCCCCGGTTCTGGCCGAACACCACGTTGCGCGTGAGGCGCGAGTTTTCAACCTGCTTGAGCAGGATGCCGTGGCGGCGATTGGCGAACGCCCGGTTGCCGTCCACCTCGCAATCCCGCGCGAACATGAGGGCCGCGCCGACCGAATTTGCGGTGAGTGTGTTTCCCACCAGACGATTGCGGTTGGAGTACATGTAGTGAATGCCAAAGCGGGTGTGTTCGATGCGGTTGCTCGCGATGAGGTTCTCGTCGGCGTAGGAGAAATACGCGCCGTCGCGCGTGCCGGTGATGACATTGTTGACGATCCGGTTGCGGCGGGTTTTCCATAGCTGGATGCCGTTGCCGCGTTGGGAAGGCGTGACGTTGGTGTTGCCGACGGTGGTGTTGGCTTCGAGGCGGCACTCGTTCGCGCCGCGAATGTAAATACCGAAGCCGCCGCCTTCGACCCGGCAATCGCCGACAGTGGCACGCGACCCTGTGATCATGATGCCGGAATCGAAATGGCCGGTGTCGGCGCCACCATTGCGCATGATCAAACCGCGCACTTCGACGTTGTCGGCGGCGATGGTGAGCGGAGTGCCCGTGCCGTCCGCGTCGAGCGCCGGGCTGCCGACGCCGAGCAAGCGGAGCGGTTTGTCGATGACGACGCGCTCGTGGAACACCGAGGGTCCGTCCACCACGACGGTGTCGCCGGTGTGTGCCTCGGCGATGGCCCGGGCGAGGGAAGTTTTGACGGGAACGGTTGCACTTTGGATGGGCAGGGTGAGAGAGGCGAGAATCAAGGAAAGGAGCGGCGTGAAGACACGGCCGGTTCCCGCGGAGATCCGTGAGACCAAACCCAAAGTCCGAAGTCCGGACAGACCGCATAAATGCGGGACTCCAAACGGATTGCGGACAGCCTTGTCCACGCGAACCGGTCGGAAAGCAGTTCGCGGACAAGGCTGTCCGCGCTCCGGCGGGAGGTTTGTGAAAGGCCTCACAAACTGGCGAGTGTTTCACTCGGGTTGCCACCAATGGCGCTGAGCAGAGTGAAGACAACCGTATTAATGAACCGGGTGCGGTCGAAGGCGACCAGGACTGCCACGAAGATCATCACGACGGCACTGGTCCATCGCAGGCCACGGATGAGCCGGCGGTGATCGGCGTACTTCCAGGCGAAATCGCCGACGGCAACGGCGATGGCCGCCATCGGGACGGCCAGCGCGAGCGAGTAGGTGCCGAGAATCAGCGCGCCCCAATACCACGTCGAGGTGCCGACGAAAATCAGCAACGGATAAAGGATCGCGCCGCCCATGCAGGTGAGACAACTCACCGACAATCCGAGCCCAGCGCAAAACGAGTTTAGCGGAGTGATGTTGGCCGAGTCGCGGAGGCTCAACGCTGGCCGGCGGATCACCGCCGCCTGCTGGGGCGAAACGAGGGCGACAACCGTCGCGAGTCCGGCGCGCAATTTCCAGCCCAGTTTGGCCAGCCAGACGAAGCACGCGCCGCCGCGTTTGAACAGACCGAGAGACCGCAGCGCAAAGTAGACCAGGAACGCGGCCCCAAGCCAGTTGGCGTAATGTCCCCACTCGCCGAAGAGGCCGGCATGGCCGGCGTGATGTTCGGGCCCGGTCGCCGCGGCGGCGGTGAGCGACGTGGGGTTGCGCCACTGGCCGGTCGGACTGCAGATGGCATCGACGATAGGTTTGATCTGCCTGGCCACCGGGCCGTCGGCGTTCATGAGGCTGTGGCCGAGCAGGGCGACTGAGGCTCCGCTGGTGACGTAGAGCGTCGTGAACCCGGCTACGAACGCCCCAAGGTTGCGCAAGATGCGCGGCCGGAGGTTCGGCATTGCCTTCGCGGAGCCACCGGCCTGGGCCGCCGAGCTGACGATGCCGGCGATGATGCCGGTGTAGTAGGTCGTCAACTCGATCGCGCAGGGACTCAGGATGACCATCAACGCGCCGATCACCCCCAGGGCCAGGACGAGCGTGTTGGCCAGCGTGCGCGCGGGTGTGGGTTCGACGACCGGTAGTTTCCATTGGAAGACGCGCTGAGAAGTGTTGCCAACGCCGTTGACGAGGAGCCGGAAATGGCCGCGGCTGGCCGCGAAGATCGGTTGGCCGTAGTTGTCGAGCCGGGGAAAGACCAAGAGATACATGTTGTGATGCTCACTGAGGACCACCGGGGCTCCAAGCGCAGGGAAGCGGTCGCCGCGACTATCTTCGAGCAGCACCTTGCCGCGGAAGTCAAGGTGCGCGATCGAGCCGACGTGAGTGTTGACGCCGATCAGGAACGGCTGGGTGCGTTCCCGATAATGATTGAGGTAGGGTTCGAGCTTGACGCGCCCGACAAACTCCGGTGTGGCATAGGTGACGTCGAGGTAGACGTCGGAGATCGGGACGCGGGCGGCGTCGCTCTGCCGCGCGGTGGCGGGGCTGCCGGCTTGCGCGCGCGGCACGACGTAGATGCCGGTGACGAGCACGGCGACCAACAGGCCGACACCGAACAGCAGCAGGAGAGACGTGCCTTTCATGCGGGCAGTTCGGCTGGGTTTGCGGGGTGGGCTGCGCCGAATGGGTGTCCGCAAACGCGGCAGGTTGCCGAGCTGCGTTCGCGCAGGACGAACGCGGTGGTCAACTGCAACGCGATGGCAGCGCCGATCAGGCCGGTGCCGGCGCCGAGACCGGTCTCGATTTCAAAATTGGCAACTTTGACCTTGCCGAGGATTGGCGGGGTGAAGTTCTGGACACCTTGGAGCGGGGCGTGCGGATTCCGGTGGTGACCGACGTCGTACATTTGCCATTGGGCCTGACCGGCGGCGATTACCAGGGCGAGCGACAACAGAACTGCGGTCCCGACCAACGAACGCCGTCGCACAGTGACCGGCAGCAAGCCAGCGAACGCGCTGAACACAGCGGCCACTCCAAGCGCGGTCGGCAGCCAGTGGAATTGGGGCAGCGAGTCGGGGATCGTCACGCCGACGTATTGGTTCAGGACGCGGATTTCGTGCAGGTCACCGCGCATGGCGTGGGGATAGATGCGGACGCGCAAGGCTTCGTTGCCCTGGTATTGCGGCGCTTCCATCTTCATGTGCCACAGCGGAAGCCACAGGCTGACGCCGAGCAAGCCCGCAGCCGCGATGCCCAGGGCAGTGGAAATGCGGATGCTGGTCTTATTCATATGAAACCTTGTCTTGCTTGGGTCCACCCTGAGTTTTCTCCAGCGTCGGAGGCGCGATGCTGTCGCTGACAGTAGCCCCGATGGGTTTGACCAACATGCGTCCGCGCATTTCGAGGTGGAGCGCCGAGCAGAACCAGGTGCAGTAATACCAGTAGGTGCCCGGCGCGCCGGCGGTGAAGGGAACCACCTGGGTCTGACCGGGGTCGACGGCGATGTTGATGCCGTGTTCGGCGAGGGCAAAGCCGTGGGTCATGTCGCGGACCGTCTCGACGTTGGTCAGGTGGATCGTGACGCGGTCGCCGGAGTGGACTTCGAATTGTTCGGGAACGAACTTCGAACGAATGCAAGTCATGTAGACGTCGACCTGGGTGCCGTTGCGGACGAGCTTTTCTTCGCCCAGTTTCGTCGCCGTCGGCGTGATCTCATAGGTCTGCACGACCTTGTCGGCGAGGACCTGGCGCGAAAGGAAGACCGCGTCGTGCGGTTCGGACAGAGAGGGGAACGCGGCGATGACGCGCATTTTTTCGCCGGAGATGTCGATCAACTCCTGGGACTCGGGCATGGCCGGGCCGACGGGTAGGTACATGCCCTTGCTAAGTTTGTTAAGGGAGATCAGCCAGTCGCCGCTGGGATAGCTGGTGTCCGAGCCGGCGGCCTTGGTGTGGCCGACGTTGTAATGGACGTCGACGCGGTCGACGATGTAAGTGGGATCGCCTTTGATTGCCTTTTGGATGTTCCATTTGACGATTTGGGAATCGATGAAGAGCGAAGTGTAGGCGTTGCCGCGATTGTCGAAGGTGGTGTGGAGCGGGCCGAGGCCGACCTCGGGTTCGGCGACGACCTTGAGCGAGTGCGCGTCGATGATGGTGACGGTGGGCGAGAGTTTGCCGCTGGCCATGACGTAGTTGCCGTCGGGGGTGACGTTGCAGCCGTGTGGGTTTTTGGGGACGGGGATGAGGGTCAGGACGCCGGGCACCTCGTCCGGCTTGACGACTGGGACGCCGTTGATCCGGGTGAACTTGCCTTCCGCGACGGCCTTTTCGGCGAGCGGGACGTCGATGGCGGCGACGGCGTCCTTGTCACGTTCGATCATGCCTTCACTGGTCACAGCATTCTCGGTGTTGTACATCGTGGAGAAAACGTAGCGGCCGTCCTTGCCGGAACTGGCGATGTCCGCGTTTCCCACGATCATGACTTCGAATTTGGTTTCGAGCGACTCGCTGTCGAGGAATGCGATGACCGAGCGGTACTGTTGCGGGTCGGTTCCGTTCTGGACGAAGTCGTGCTCCAGTTCACCGTTGACGTAGACGTACTTGCAAGAGGGCAGCCAGGCGTCCAAGCCGTGTGCCCCTTGGATGTTGGGGACTTTGCGGATCACGGCGGTCTCGAAGGTGCGGAGGCTGATGCGCGCAACGCGACCGTTGGCCTTGTCATTGATCCAGAGCCACCGCCCATCGTAGCGGCCGTTGGTCTGGCTGAGGACCGGGTGGTGGGTGTCGCCCCACATCGGGCCGGACTCCTTGAGGCGGAGGTAGCTTTCCGAGCCGGGGTTGTTGGCGTAGCCGAGGCCGGCGCGCGGTTCGAACACGGCGATTTCCTTGATGAACCGGCAGGAGGGGATGCCGTAGACGAACACGCCGCCGCTCTGGCCGCCGCTGAGGAAAGCGTAGTAATCGTCAAGTTTGCCGGGCGCGACGTAGACGCGCTGAGCGGCGGAGGCGGTCTGGGCGGCGGCTTTTTGCTTCGTGGCCGTCGAATCGGAATTGCAAGCGGTGAACAGGGCCGTGCTTGTGGCCAGAAGCGCTGAGAGGCAGGTGATTTTCATGGTGCTAAAACCCGGGTTAATGAGTGCTGGCGGTGGCGGGCGCGGCGTCTTCGACAATCAACGTGCCGTTCATCAGCGGGTGCAACTTGTCGGTCGAACACTGGGTGGCGCAATAAAAGGTGAAGCGGCCGGCGCGGTCGGCGCGGAACTTGACGGTCTTGGGGACGCCGACCATGGCGCCGTTAATGAACGCGACCTCGTCGTAGCTGCTGATCGCGAAGCCGTGCCCCGCGCCAAGGCCGTTGTCGGTGGGCTCGAAGGTGATTTCGACGATCTGGCCTCGCTTCACTCGAATTTCGGGCGGGTCATATTTCCAAGCGCGTTCGGTGAGTGTGACGCGCAGGTCGGGCGCGCCGAGTTGCTCGTATTCGAGAAAACTTTGCGAGGCCCGCGCGATGGGGACCACGGGCGTTTTCACCAGTGTTTCTACGTAATAGGCGAGTTTCCACGAGTCTTCCTTGCTCATCAGTTCGTTGTAACTAGGCATCGGTGTGCCGTCGAATCCGGTGAGAAAGCCGCGCACAATTTCCCGGGTCGCGTAGCCGGCCTTGAAGCCGGAGGGTTTGGTGAAGTCCCGCGCCTGGATGTGCTGGCCGGAATCGTCGGTGAGACTGTTGGCGGAAGGTCCGTTGCCCTGGCCGAGTTCGCCGTGGCAGTTGAAGCAGCCCATCTTCGTGTAAAGCGCCTTGCCCGTGGCGATGGTGCCTGGGTCACGAGGCGGCGGCGCGCCAGACTGCACGACTGTCTGTCGGTCCTCCTTGGGATCGGTGAACCGCGGAGAAAAGGTTTTGACGTGTTCGACGACAGCCCACGCGTCCGCGTTGCTCAGCCGATTGCGCCAGGGCGGCATCGGCGTGCCGGCTAGACCGGCTGAAACCGTCCGGAATAAGTCGCTGTCGGTGGGGAGATGGCCCGAGGGGGTCGAGCGGAACCGGAAGTGGGCCTGGGTGAAGCTGCGCGGCCGCGGAATCAAGAAAGCGCTGCAAAGTCCCTGTCCATCTCCGTTGGTGCCATGGCAGGCGGCGCAGTTCTGTTCGTAGACCTGTTTGCCGCGGGCGAGCAGCGCGGGGGTGACCGCCGGTTCGGGCGGCACGGCCAGATCCGACCAGGTGGCTTTCGCCGGAACACTCCCGGTCAAGGCACGAAGCGGCTCTGAGGCGGTGGTCTCGATGGGAGCCGCCACTTTTCGTTCGCATCCCGCCGTCGTCCCGATCAGGGCGGCAGCGGTCCACAGTGAAATAAGTTTTGTCATCACCGGTGGTGAAGATTGCACGCGCATCGGGATGGGGATTTGATGCACGTCAAAAAAATGTTATTTTGAGAGCTAATTTGGTTAGTACATCTTAGATTGGCCGATCTGGCCGGGATCGAGGCAACTTTTCCAGAACGGCACCGCGTGGGCCGTGCGGCCGCTTTTCAAGTGCTCGAGATGGATGGTTTGGAACTGCTACGCCGGTGCCGTGCCGTGGCCCCGCCGGTCAAGACCGGTCGTGGCAAGAAATTCGCGAATACCTCCACTCCCGCCCCGGTCAATGCCTCGCCCTCATCACCGTTTCATGACTTCAAAACCAAAGACCTGGCATGACTCACACCGCGGGCAGCTTGGCGCGATAATCCGGGAGTGACCAATCCGGCCGACGCCGTGCCAGCTTTTAGGCGCTCAGGCTGGCCACCGTTGCCCTACTTCCCCTCGCCCAGCAGTTTGAGCGCCTTGGCGAGCAGCGCCTCGGCCTGCTTGAGCTTACCCGTTTTCATGAGCGGCTCGAGTTCCTGCATGATCTCAGCAACCGGGGAAGGATCGCGACCTTCGTCCTGCCAACGCTGGACTCCTTCCTGGACCTTTTCCACTTTCTGCTGAAGGGCGCGCTGCCTCTCTTCGGGAGAAGGAGCCTGACGCAAGTGCGCTTTGCCACGCTCGTAATGCGTGCGCGCCGAACCAACCGACACCTCCATCGCCAGAGCCGCCTCGGATAAGGTGAGGTCGTGGTAGAAAACCAACTGCAATACCTCGCGCTGGCGCCTCGGCAGGCCAGCCAGGGCCTGCCGGAACAGCGCCTGCAACTGGGTCCGTTCGGCCGTTGCATCGGGACTTTCCGGCGGTTCGGGCGGTTCCGCCCGCTGTCCGAATTTGACCAACCAGAGCCGCCGCAGCACATGCCGTCGCCGCTCGTCGGCCGCCGTTCTGCGGATGACTGCCAGCAGCCACGTCTTGAACGCCGCCAGTCCTTGGTATCGCGCCCGGCCGTCCAGGACTTTCAGATACGCCGTTTGGACCACCTCCTGCGCTTCCAGAGGATCTTGCGCGCAGCACCGTAAGGCCCACCCATAACTCTCGCCATGGAAACGCTCCAGTTGCGACCGCAGGTCTGAATGGTCCATGCCGTCCATGCGCGTACAGTGCGGGCATATTGTCATTACCCTAGTCGTTTCCCAAGGCTAGATGTATGACAGCAAACTCGCTCGGCCGACAGAATGCTGGGCGGTCGGACGGCGGCAAGGACAGGCGAGAGAATCGGTGTCGGAGATCGATTCCGGGGCAAACTGAGGCCAGCCGGGACCGGCCACGCGCAGATAAAGCCCGCGCACACGGCGGCCCCATCTGCACCACGGTGTCGTCGTGATTCCAGCCTCAGAGTCATTGACGCTGCCCTCTGGTTCCGGTAGCCTCTGGCTCCGTGATCTCAAGCGTCTCGTGAACGCTGACGCCAGCGCTCAATCCCCGCCGCCGTCCGCGGCTCCGATCCGGCTCCTCTACCTTGACGACGAGTTGGACTTGGCAGCCTTGGTGACGGATACCCTCAAGGCGGCCGGGATGCCCTTTACGCTCGCCGCCGCCTCCCACCGGAGCGACTTCGAACACAATCTGAACGTCGGGGCCTTTGACGTGGTGCTCTGCGACCTCACGGTGCCAGGCCTAACGGGATTAGCAGCGATGGACTTGGTGCGGCGGGCGCATCCCCACCTGCCGGTGATCGTGCTCACGGGCAGCGGGTCGGAAGAATTGGCCGTCGACGCCATGAAGCGCGGAGCCTTCGACTACGTGCTCAAGCGGCCGGAACAGCTTCGGCGGTTGCCCTTCGCCATCCGCGAGGCAGTGGAGAAAGCACGACTGGAAGCGCAACTGGCGCAGGCCCGTGAGGGAGTTCAAGCGTCGGAACAACTCTACCGCTCCTTGGTGGAAGCGCAGCCGCAGAGAGTGTTTCGGAAGGACCGCGAGGGCCGGTTCATCTTCGGAAACCAAAAGTGGTGCGAAACGCTGGGCAAGCTGCCGGAGGCATTCCTCGGGAAGACGGACTTCGACTTCTATCCCAAACACCTCGCCGAGAAATACCGCGCGGACGATCAACGGGTACTGGACACTGGTCAGTTTACTGACACCGTGGAGGCGCACACGACTCCGTCGGGGGCGCGGATGTACGTGCACGTGGTAAAGACACCGCTCCGCGACGCGCAGGGGAAGGTGATCGGCGTCCAGGGCATTTTTTGGGATGAGACCGAGCGGTGGCAAGCGGAAGCGGCCTTGCGCGAAAGCGAAGAACGGTTCAGCAGCTTCATGGCGCACAGTCCGGCGGTGGCGTGGATCAAGGATGAGGCGGGCCGGTATCTCTACGTGAACTCTTTGTTCGAGCGGGTGTTTCAGCGGCGGCTGGCGGAACTGCAAGGCAAGGATGATTTCGCCCTGTGGCCCCACGACGTTGCCAAGCAACTGCGCGACCATGACCTGACGGTGCTGCGCACGAGCAAGTCGCTCGAAATCCAGGAGACGGTGCCGACGCCCGATGAGCAACCGCACCAGTGGTGGGTGTTCAAGTTTCCCTTCGAAGACCGGCAAGGCCGGCGGTTCGTCGGTGGCATGGCCGTTGACATCACCGAGCAGAAGCGGGCGGAAACACGGTTCCGCGACTTGCTGGAATCGGCGCCCGACGCCTTAGTGATTACCAACCGCCAAGGGGAAGTTGTCCTGGTGAACGCACAGACCGAGGCCCTGTTTGGGTACACGCGGCAGGAACTCATCGGCCAACCGGTGGAGCGATTGGTGCCGGAACGACTCCGGGTGGAGCACGCACGATACCGGGCGGACTATATTACGGCGCCACAGCGCCGCCCGATGGGGATAGGAATGGAGGTGGCGGGATTGCGCAAGGACGGGACGGAGTTCCCGGCTGAGGTGGCGCTGAGTCCGTTGGCGGCTGAGGAGGGACTCTTGGTGTCGGCAGTCATCCGCGATCTCACCGAGCGGAAGAAGGGAGAAGCGCAGCGTTTGGCGCTGGAGCGGAAGCTCCAGGATGTCCAGAAGCTGGAGAGCCTCGGGGTCCTTGCCGGCGGCATCGCCCATGATTTCAATAACCTCCTTACCGCGATCATCGGCAACGCGGGATTGGCGGCGATGGAGACGCCAGAAGAGTCGAGCATCCAGCACTTCTTGACCAACATCGAACAGGTCAGCCTGCAGGCCTCGGCGCTCTGCAACCAGATGCTGGCCTATGCCGGTCGCGGCCAGATCACGGCGCGCCGCCTCAATCTGAACCGGCTCATTGATGAGATGACGCACCTGCTCCAAATTTCCATCAGCAAGAAGTGCGTGCTCAAGTTCCACCTGACGGAGGGGCTGCCGGCGGTGGTGGCCGATTCGGCCCAGGTGCGACAGATCATCTTCAACCTGGTGATGAACGCCTCGGAGGCCATCGGCGACAAGAGCAGGGTGGTGAGCATCAGCACGGGGATGATGCGCGCCGACCGAGTGTATCTGGCCGAGACATACCTGTCGCCGGACCTGCCGGCGGGAGACTACGTGTATGTCGAAATATCCGACACCGGGTGCGGGATGAACGTGGAGACCCGGGCGAAAGTCTTCGACCCGTTCTTTACCACCAAGTTCAAGGGCCGCGGCCTGGGCCTGGCGGCGGTCTTGGGCATTGTTCGGCGGCACCGGGGCGCGATCAAGGTGTACAGCGAATTGGGGCGCGGCACGACGTTCAAATTCCTGCTCCCGTGCGCGGAGGGGCCGGCGGAGGAAGGGGCTGAAGCCGCGCCCTCGCTCGCGGCTTGGAAAGGCGCCGGCACGGTGTTGGTCGTCGATGACGAAGAAACGGTCCGGTCGGCCGTGGCGCAGCAAGTCGAGGCGTTCGGTTTCACGGTGCTCTTGGCCGCTGACGGCCGGGAGGCGGTGGAGACCTATCGGAGCCGCGCCGGGGAGATCGTGGCGGTGCTCCTCGACATGACGATGCCGCATTTGAGCGGGATCGAGGCCTTCCGGGAAATGCGCCGGATCAAGGCCGACGCGCAGGTGATCCTCATGAGCGGCTACAACGAGGAAGACGCGACCAGTGAGTTTGCGGGCAAGGGGCTCGCGGGGTTTCTTCACAAGCCGTTCAAGCCGTCGGAACTCCGGGAAAAACTCCATGCGCTCCTGCCTGGCGCGGGTCAGTGATGCCGAAGCTCGCCGGGAGAGGTGGGCGGTGGAGCCGCTGCGGCGTTTCTTTCCCATGAGCCGGGTCTCTCTGATCGGTGCGGCTCGGCCCTTCGCCGGCGTTTCCCTTGAGCCGGGACGCGCCGCACAGCGGAGGAACGAAATGGCGTTGACCCGAAAATCGGTCTCTGTAGGATGAACGATCAATGCGCCTGACCAGGAGCACGTGGCCTGCTGATGAGGACCGACGGTCTGGAATGGATTCGCCTCCGTGGGTGGGATTCCGTGCTTACCTGCTGGCGGCCATTTGCGTCGGGATCAGCTTCGTCCTCCGCCTCGCACTCGACCCGGTCTGGGGCGATCGTTTTCCGTACGTCATCTTTTTTGTGGGCGTGTTCGTCGTGGTGCAATTGGCCGACATTGGGCCCGCGCTGACGACGCTCCTCGCCAGTGTGCTGCTCGCTGACTGGTTTTTTGTGCCGCCGCGGCACTCGCTGCTGATCTCCGGCCGGACCGACCAGGTCAACACGGTTCTCTTTTGCCTGATCAGCTTTGTGATCTTGTATTTTTCCCTGCGCACCCGCCGAGCGTTGGGCCGCGAGCGGGCGGCCCGGGACAGGCTGCAAAGGCACATCGAGGCCCTGCGGGAGAGCGAAGCGCGTTACAGCTCGGTGATCGAAAACAGCATGGATGCGATCTTCCTGACCGACCAGGAGGGACGAATCTTAGCGGCGAACCGCGGAGCGCACCGGATGTTCAGGCAAGCCGAGGAGCAACTTCGTGGTCTCCGGCTCGCGGCCCTGGTGGATCCGCAGCGCCGGGAGCCGGTCGTCGCCGCGGAGCACAAGTCCGAACAGTGTAGCGCCGGGCTGGTCGCGGTGGCCTTAGTGCGCGGGGATGGGACCCGATTCACCGGCGAGATGTCAATCGGGAGTTTCACGGATCGGAACGGGTTGCCCAAGAACATCTCGATTATTCGGGACCTGACCGAACGAAGGAGAACCGAACAGGAGCGGGAGCATCTGGTGCAGTAGTTGCAGGCGGCTTTGGTCGAGGTGCGCACTCAGGGGGCGTTGGCGAGTTGGTGGAGTTTCTGAGCGAAGACCTGCACACCAGCGACCCGGAGCCGGAGTCCGCCTGGAAAGGTGAGATTGAGCGGCGCGTCGAGGAGATTCAATCCGGCAGGGTTCAGTGCATCCAGCACCACCACCTTACCGCTCAAATCCAACCGTTGGTTGAGCCGTTCCAGCAACGAGCGGGCGGCGGTGATCTCATCGGTCTTGTCCGATGTGCGCACCGTCGCCAACCAACGGCCCGTTTCGGCGCGCAGCCGTTACGGCAGTTCGTGTCGATCGGTGCCTCGTCGTGGCCACGGTGCCCTTCCTCCCGCTTTGCGGTTGCTCCCGTCGAGTCGGCGCACGCGGTTCGGAGGTGCCGAATTGAGTTGCCTCCGCCCGCGGACGGCGTAGAAGCAGCAGAGAACCCAGATGACTGTCAGCACTCCGGTGGGGACACGCACTGAGCGCCGTCCGTTGATTTATATCGTGGACGATGAAGCGGTGGTTCTCGGCGTGGTGGCGGCGTGTCTCGAGAAGGCGGGGTATCCGTTCAAGGCATTTGTGAGTCCCGTGGCCGCGTATGCGGCGTTCGCGCTGGCAGACCCGAAACCCGACCTCTTGATCGTCGACTACACCATGCCCGAGATGGACGGCCTGGAGCTGCTGCGTCGCTGCCATGCCGTGGCCCCGAAGCTCAAAGCGCTGAGCATCAGCGGGACGCTCACGACGGACATGGTGCGGGAGGCCGAGGTGAAACCCGACGGATGCCTGCGCAAGCCGTTCACGAATACAGAACTGCTTGTCTTGGTGCAATTGCTGGTGGGTTGAAGGCGGTTTTACATGTGTGTCCCAAATGAACAAAACCGGCCAGGTGCGGCGCGGGGTATGCGGGCGACGGAACCCGGCGTGGGAAAACCGTTGTGGAGGCTGCGGGCACCATTTGTATCTGCGCTGTCCCGGCTGCGACGCGAGCGCCCTGCGGACGGCGTGGCACTGCGCGAACTGCGGGCGGGTGCTGCGGCTGTCGCTCGCGCAACGGCTGCGGCTGACCTGGGTGTTCGGGCAACGCGCCGGCGTCGCACTGTCAATCGGGATAACTGCCGGAGTGATGCTGCTGGTGTGGCTGGTACTCCACTGGCTGATCCCGTGAAGCCGTACAATTTTACCGAGACGTGTGACGGTTGCGGACGGTTGTGCGCGCCGGAGTTCATGCTTTATTGCTCGCAGGGCAACC
>JAGWYX010000636.1 GCA_018969165.1 Verrucomicrobiota bacterium | reverse complement strand
GCGAGTGCGCCATCCGGGGTCCCACCGGTCCTCCCGGGCGCGGAGGCAACCGCAACGCCGCCGCCGCCGTTGGCGGCCGTGCCATCGCCGGCTCCGGTCCTTCCGCCAGTGGCCGGTGATACGCTGTTGCTGCCGCGGGCGGGTTTTTGGATTCGACTCTGTGCGGTGGTCCTGGACGCGCTGCTCGTCGGTGGGGCGATCAAACTGACCATGCTGCACCACGTGTTTCTGCTGACCTGGGTGGTCTATCACGTCGGGATGTGGACCTGGCGCGGAACCACCATTGGCGGCGTGGTGATGGGGATCAAAATCTTCCGGCGCGACGGCCGCCCGCTGGATTTCGGCGTGGCCCTGATCCGCTCGCTCGCCAGCTTCTTCTCGTTCTTCGTGTTTTGCCTGGGTTTCCTGTGGGTGGGCTGGGACCGGGAAAAGCTATCGTGGCATGACAAGATCGCCGGCACGATCATCGTCCGGATGCCCAAGGGTCTGTCCTTGATCTGATCCCCGGGGAGGTGGCGGTCAGTCCGTGAGCCCGGGCGACGGCGGTTCCGGGGTGGGGCTCCGATTCAACCCGTCGCCTTGGCGGGTCGGCCGGGAGACTTTTTGTGGTAGGGAGAAGAGAGGTTGAAGTAGATGCCGCAGAGCGGCCGCGGCCCGTCGGTCTGGCTGAGGATGACGGTGACCTGTTGGTCCAGCGCGATGCCGTGCCGGAAGTTGGGACCGCGATTGAGATAGGCCTTGATGGCCTTGTCGATCAACGATTGCAAGGAGGCCTCGCACTGGTCGGGCGTCTTGTCCAGGCACACGATATACCGCTCGAAGGCCTTCAACGCCGCCGCGATCTCGGCTCGAAACGTGTCCACCGTCAATTCCATGTCCTAAAAAGTAATCGCTTCAGGCCGGTTGTAAATTAAATTGCCGCGGGCCGGATCGCGGGCCGAACAGGGCGGTACCGATACGGATCAGCGTGGCGCCTTCCTCGATCGCCACCTCGAAATCCCCGGTCATCCCCATGCTCAGGTGGGGCAAGGGGCCGCCGAGCTGCTGCTCGCACCGCTCTTTGAGTTCGCGCAGCCGGCGGAACACCGGCCGCACCTTCTCCGGCTCCGGTGTCCACGGCGCCAGCGTCATCAAACCGTGAACCTCGAGGCGCGGCAGGGCGTTGAGCTGGGCCAGCTCCGCCAGGAACGCCTCGGGGCGATAGCCGAACTTGCTCGCCTCGCCGGCCACGTTTATTTCGAGCAATACCGGCAGCCGTTTCGCCGCTTTGCCAGCCCACTTGTCCAATTCCTGCGCCAGCCCGAGGCTGTCCACACTCTGGACCATCTCGAAAAGCTGGACGGCGTCCCGGCATTTGTTCGACTGCAAGTGGCCGATGAGGTGCCAGCGCGCGCGGGACGGGCACAACTGGATTTTCGCGCGCGCCTCCTGGACGCGGTTTTCACCGAACAGGGTCAGGCCCAGGTCCGCCGCCGCGCTGACCACGTCCGGCGGTTGTCCCTTCGTCACCGCCAGCAAGGTCACCGACGCCGGCTCGCGACCAGCCCGATCGCAGGCGGCCTCGAGGCGTTGGCGCACCGCGTGCAGATTCGCCGACAAATCCATGCCGGCAATTCTAGCGAGGCGTCGCCGCGGACCTCAAGTTCTGGCTGCAAAGAGTTCTCGGGTTCAGGGAATCCAGCCACGGATGGGCCGGGGAGGGAACTGGGCTTTTTCGGTGTGGTTCCTGAACGATCGCCAGCCAGGAACCAACGCAAGGGCGGAGTCGTGTTGACCGGAAAATCCCTGGCCGTCGCGAGCGAGCCGGGCTAAAAATTCCGCATGCCAAAACACTATTGGCTCGTGAAGCAGGAACCCGAGGCCTATTCCTGGGCGATCTTCGTCCAGGAAGGCCGCACCGCCTGGACCGGCGTGCGCAATTTCCAGGCGCGAAATCACCTGCGCAACATGGCCCGCGGAGACCTCGTGTTCTTTTACCACAGCGTGCGCGAAAAGCAGGTCGTCGGCCTGGCGCGCGTCGAACGACCGGCGTATCCGGACCCGACTGCCGCCGAAGGGGATTGGTCCTGCGTGGACCTGGCCCCGGTGAGACCTTTGACGAAACCCGTCGGTCTCGAGACGATCAAAACCGATGATGTCCTGCGCACGCTGCCGCTGGTGCGCCAATCGCGGCTCTCGGTGACCCCGGTGAGCTCGGCGCAGTTCAAGCGGTTATTGGCGCTCGCCGACACCAGGGCCTGAGCGTATAGCCGCATGAATCCTCCCGAATTCTCGGCCGAACATCTCGGTTTGCCCGCGCGCGATCCCGTGGCGCTCAAAGACTGGTACGTCGGCGCGCTCGGCGCCCGGTTGGTTTTCGACAGCGGCCAGACGCCGCCGGCGTTCTTTGTCGAGCTCCCCGGCGGTCTGCTCGTCGAGATTTACCAGGGCGCCACCGCGCTGCCGCAGACGGGGGATAACTCGGTCGCCGGCTGGCGGCACCTGGCGTTGCGCGTCGCGGCCCTCGAGCGCGCCCGGGACGAACTCGCCGCCCGCGGCGTCGTTTTCGAGGGACCGATTAGACCTGCCGGCGGCGGCGGGCGGGTGCTTTTCTTTCGCGACCGCGAAGGGAATTTGCTCCACCTGGTCGAGCGACCGAAAGGCGCCGCCGCTTTCACCCGCGGTTTGAAGGCATGAATCCGAGCGCCTCCGCTCCCGCCCTGCGTGCACCCTCCCCTCCGCTGACAGTGGAGGAGGGGGCGGGGGAGAGAATTCCGCTAAAGATTTCGCGCATTGAACTCCTACCCCTATCCAAAGAGCATTCCCGGTAGGGCGGGGGCTGCCACGCCGCCGCGAAGATGGTCAACCCGCGAGGCACCGGATTTTGCCGCGAGCGGGCGATGCTTGAAATCGGTGGGTGAACCCTCGCCGTGGTCCGATCATTCCTCCCGCACGGCGGCGCAGACCATTTCGAGCACGCGCCGCAATCCGTCGTCGCCGCCCAGGCTCCCTTCCTGGAACGGCGTGCGCGGAATCGGTCGCCAATCATCGCGCGAATGATCGGGCTCGGGTTGGGGCAACCCGGTCAACGTCGGATCGTACTGCGAATTCCCGCCGCCCATTTTGTAAATCACCAGGTCCAGCGACGGCACGATGAACAGGCCGAAACCGCCGGCGCCGGATTTCCAAAAAGCATCACGGGGCGCTCCCGCCACGTGGTCGTCCGAGTTGTGCTCGAACATCAGGCTGAACGGGCAATGCGGGTTGAAGGGCGACGGTTGATGGCAGTGGTCGATGTAATCCGGCGGAACGAGTTGCCGGTCTCCCCAGTTGCCGCGGTGCAGGAGGCAATAGCCCAAGCGCAGCGCGT
>JAGWYX010000635.1 GCA_018969165.1 Verrucomicrobiota bacterium | reverse complement strand
GGGTGGTTGTTCTTGAGCAGCGGGTCGCGGTCCGCGCGGTGCGGTTCGAGCAAGTAGAGGCTCAGCGGCCGGATGAAGCGGGTGGTAAAGCCCTTGCCGGTGGACAGGTTGCGGGCGAGTTGGGCGGTGTCCATGGCCTCGGGCGCGGCGAAGTTCTTGTAATCTCGCCAATCATAATAACCGGTGAGCACCAACAGCCCGAGGATCAGGGCGGCGCGTTTGACCAGGCGGGTTCCGGCGCCGACCTCGAGATGGTAGATGATTTCCTGCAGGGCGGGCATGGGCATGGTTACAGATCCTCCAAGTGATAGGTGTGGAGCTTGCGGTGCAAGGTGCGCCGGCTGATACCGATCCGACGAGCGGCCAGGGTGCGGTTGCCTTCGGCTTCTTTGAGCGCCCGGACAATCAATTGGCGCTCGGCTTCCTTGACGGTGAGATCGTTGCGGTTCATCAGGCGCGCGGCGTCCGATTCCCCCGACCGCGCCGAGGTCGAGCGGGCGGTGGGCGGCAGATCGCGCACGGTGATCCGCTCGCCCCGGCTGAGCACCACAGCATGTTCCATCGCGGCGCGCAGCTCGCGGACGTTGCCCGGCCAGTCGTACTGGACGAGGGCCTGGGCGGCCTCGGGGGTCAAGTCGCGAACCGGTTTGTCGTTTTCCTGGGCGAACTCAGTGAGGAACCGTTGGGCCAGCAACGGGATGTCCTCCGGTCGTTTCCGGAGGGAGGGCAGGTGGATTTCCACCACGCGGAGTCGGAAGAAGAGATCTTCGCGAAAAGTGCCGGTCTTGACCAGGTCCTGGAGGTTCTTGTTGGTCGCCGCGATCAGTCGCACGTCAGCCGTTAGAGTCTTGTTGGAGCCCAGCCGTTCAAAGGTGCGCTCGCCCAGAAAGCGCAGCAATTTGACCTGGACCGACGGATCGATTTCGCCGATCTCATCCAGGAACAGACTGCCGCCCTGCGCCTGCTCGAAGCGGCCGATCCGCCGCTCGTGGGCGCCGGTAAACGCGCCTTTTTCGTGTCCGAACAATTCGCTCTCCAGCAGGGTCAGGGGCAAACCCGCGCAGTGCACGGTCACCAGGGGCTGCCGCGCGCGCGGACTCAACTGGTGGATGGCCTTGGCGATCAGCTCCTTGCCCGTGCCGCTCTCGCCCTCCAGGAGCACCGTGGTCCGGCTCGGCGCCACTTGTTTGACGACCTCCATTAGTTCGAGCATGGCGGGGGACTGGCCGATCACATTCTTGAGGCCGTAGCGGGCATCCAGTTGCTGGTGTAAAGACTGGTTCTCGGCCTCCAACGACTGCTGGCGCAAGGACCGCTCGATGCGCATCTCCAGTTCGTCGATTTGCATGCGGCCCTTGGCGATGTAATCGTCGGCCCCCTGTTTCATGGCCTCGACGGCGACCTCCTCCGAGCCATAGGCGGTCATCAGGATGCAGACGGGGGGTTTGAGCAAGGACTTGGCGCGGGCGATCAGCCGCATCCCATCCTCGTTCGGAAGTTTCAAATCCGTCAACAAAACCGCGAATGGCTCGCGCTCCAGCAAGGCCATGGCCGCGGCGGCGTCGGCCGCCAGATAGACATCGTAGCGATGCTCCAGCGCCGCCCGCAACCCTTCCCGCGTCGGCTTCTCGTCATCGACGATGAGCAGCATCGGTTTAGTCATGGAGGTGCGCCTCCAGCAACCGCGGCTGCGGCGGATGCAGCGGCAAGTGCAGGCGAAAGACGGTGCCCTGGCCGACCCGACTCTCCAGCTCGATGCGCCCGCCGTGGGCCCGCACGATGCGCTGGACGATCATCAAGCCCAGGCCCGTCCCCTTTTCTTTCGTGGTGTAAAACGGCTCGAAAATCCGGTTGATCCGATCCCGCGGAATGCCCCCGCCGGTATCGGCAACACTCACCCATACCCCGTCACCGCCGCGACCGGTCTGGACACTGAGGGTGCCCCCGCGGGTCATGGCTTGCATCGCGTTCTTAACCAGATTCACCAGCGCCTGTTGCATCTGAACCGGGTCCAAAGGCGTGCGCGGCAGGCCCGGATCGAGCTTTTCCCGCACCGTCAATCCCCGGTTCTCCAGCTCCGGCCGGAGCAAATCCAGGGTGGCCCGCGCGGCGTCGTTCAAGGAAGTGGTCTGCTTCTGGACCGGGGCGGGACGGATGGCCTGGAGAAACTGCGTGACGATGTAATCGAGGCGATCGATCTCGCCTTTGGCGACCGCCAGGTAATTCTCCATGCGCCGAGCGACTTCGGCCCGTTCCCGGTCTTCGAGGGCTGGTGGGGGGCGTGGGTGGGAGGTGCCGACCGCCAATCGCCGGCCGGCCTGGCCGCTGAGTTCGCGCAGTTTCTTGACCTCCCGCTCCAGGAGTTGGAGGTGGATATTCAGCGCGTTGAGCGGGTTGCCGATCTCATGCGCCACGCTGGCAGCCAGCAACGTCAGGGCTTGCAGCCGCTCGCTCTCGATGGCCTCGAAGGTCTGCTGACGCGCCTCGGTGGCGTCGTGGAGGATGAGTGCCACCCCAGCCCCGCCCAGGGTTTCGCCCTCCAGCGGCGCGGCATACACGCGCAGGAACCGCGCTTGTGGATAAGTCACCTCCAGCTCGTGGCGCGCGACCCGGCCGCTCCCCCCCGGATCGCGTCCGGAGACCTTCTGCCAATCCAAGCCCGGGAGCCAGCGGGCGATCGACTGGCCTTCGGCCTTGCCGGCTTCCAGCCCAAGCAAGCGGGTGGCGGCCTGATTGAAATAGGCGACCCGCCCGGCAGGATCGACCACCAGGATGCCGTCCTCGATTGTATGGAAGAGGGTCTCCAGAAAGAGCCGCTCGCGTGCCAAACGCTGGACCACGGCCTGCATCCCCTCGGCGTGCAACCGGTCGATCCGACCGAGCACCTTGTCCAGGAAACTGGTTTTGACCACCGGCATGGCTCAGCGGGACGAGTGGCGAGGGGCTGCTGGCCAGTGGCGAACCGGCCCGCAAAACCGGGGCAACGCACGCCACGTCCCGACTGTAGCCGCGGGTTTTAACCCGCGCACCAACCGTGGGCACTCACCCCGGGCACACCCCAAACCCGAAATGCAAGCAATTGAACTGCGCGAACTTTGGCTCGTCATCATCAGCATTACCGCGTCAACTTGACCCGCATCTTAAATCCCTTTTCCCCCCTGGCAAGCGCCAACCGCCCATCGCGGAATCGCGGAGGCACGGAGGCACGGGAATCCGGAATCAAACGATCGCGGAATCGCGGAGGCACGGAGGCACGGGAGTTCGGAATCAAACGATCGCGGAATCGCGGAGGCACGGAGGCACCGGAGTTCGGAATCAAACGATCGCGGAATCGCGGAGGCACGGAGGCACGGGA
>JAGWYX010000634.1 GCA_018969165.1 Verrucomicrobiota bacterium | reverse complement strand
TTTTGTTTTCGAACTCCCCCCGCGGATCGTGGTCCACGTTCCCGCCTTTCTTGACGCCAAAGTAATAGTTGAATGCCTCGGCTGACTCCTCGCCCAACGTCTTGATGATTTCCGTTTGGGTCCACACGTAGAACGCGCCTTCGGCCCGAGCCGACGGTTTTTTCGGCAGAGGACTGTCGGCATCCTCTGCGGAGTTAAACTGGCCCCGGTCGCCAGTCATGTCGCGCTGGACGTAGGCAAGAATGTCGCGAGCCACATCGGCGTAGAGCCTGTCATGCGTGATTTGGTAAGCGTCAAGATACGAACACACCAACTGCGCTTGATCGTATAGCATCTTCTCGAAGTGTGGCACGTGCCAGCGCGCATCGGTCGAGTAGCGGTGAAAACCCCCGCCGATATGGTCGTGAATGCCACCATTGGCCATTTTGCGCAGAGTGAACAGGGACATCTCGAGCGCGTCTCTATTTCCGGTTCGTGCGTAGTAACGCAACACGAAGTTCAGCACGACCGGGCGGGGAAATTTCGGCGCCCCTCCGAAACCGCCGTCGGTTGGGTCGTAAGTTGCCTTGATTTGTTCGTAGGCTTTGTCGAGCGAGGACGCTTCGAGCGTCACGTTTGTCGCGGCGGCACTTGCTCGCGCGAATTGCTGCAATTGACGGGTGATCGACTGGCTCGACGCCACAAGCTTGTCGCGGTTGGTTCGCCAGGCAGCGGCGATTTGTCCGGACACGGCCGTGAGTTGTTCCGGAGGATAGTAGGTGCCGCCGAAGAACGGCTTGAGATCCGGCGTCAACCAGACGCTCATTGGCCAGCCGCCGCTTCCTGTCATCGCTTGCACGAACGTCATGTAAACGCGGTCCACGTCGGGTCGCTCCTCGCGATCCACTTTGATGCAGACAAAATCGTCGTTCAGGATTCGCGCGACTTGCGTGCTCTCGAACGACTCATGTTCCATGACGTGACACCAGTGGCAGGTGGAGTAGCCGACTGACAGAAAAATGGGTTTGTTCTCCTTGCGCGCGCTGGCGAACGCCTCCTCGCCCCACGGATACCAGTTCACGGGATTGTGCGCGTGCTGTTGGAGGTAAGGGCTTTTTTCGTTGATGAGGCGATTCGTGAAGGACTGACCTGTCGAACGGCTTGGTGCAGGCGCTTCAGTCTGCTCCGGCGAACTCGCCGACTTCTGGGCGAGAGCCACCACGACCAACACTACCAGGCCGGACAGCGCCACGCCGATCACAATTCTGGACGATGATTTCACCTGACGACTATGGGTGAGAAGAAATCCCGGAGCGAATTATTCCCATTGAGTTGACTTGGCGGAGCTTTCCTTCGGGAAGACGGCGACAGCATACCGCCCCGCGAAGGATCGGCCGAAGCAAACCAAAATCTGTTGGGTTACGCCGCGCAGCAATTTCATCTGGTCGCTCATCGCTAAAATTGAATCCGAAACCCTGCGGCCAGGATGAAGTCGGTCTTCAATTGCCCGCCGTTGAGTTCCTGAACGACGGGCAATTGGACCGAGACTTCCGCCACCCAACGTTTGGTCACGTATTGCAGTCCCGGCGAAACAAACAGCGTGTATCCACCCGAAGCCCCGATGTCGTGCCCGCTCAACTTGCTGCGCTCCGCCCAGACGCCGTTTAGCTCCAGCACGCCGTAAACGAACCGCGGCACGCCGCGCTCGGGCAATTGCCGCGGCAAAAGCCGGTATTCAAACGCCGCGTCGTGCGCCAGGGTGTTGCCGAAACGAAAGTCGTTCGCCTCCGTGTTGATCTTGTAGACCACATCAAAGTCCACCTGCCAGCGAAGCTGCTGCCAGGTGAACACGCCTCCGACAAGGGGATCGTAACTGCCCGAACCCAATTGGAGCGGTTGCGGCAGGCGGCCCAGCGATTCGCTTTCGTCATCGCGGCCCGTCGGAAACTTCAGCCCACCCAAGAGTTGAGCACGGAACGTTTCGCCAGGCCGGTCAAGTTGAAAAACCTGGTAGCGACCCAGCAACGTGACATCACCCAATCCGTGGTCGCCTCGTTCGACACCTCCGGCTTTGAAGCTGTTGTCCAAGTAAGGCGTGATGCCAATGAGCGCGAACTTCTCCGTAAAACCGTAAACGAGCACCGAAGGCGCGGCGATGACTTCCAGGTCGCGCGTGGCGTCTTCGGCTTTCAGGAATCGCACTTGTTCGCGCCAAAGGAGTTCACCTTTGCGGACTGGTAGGGCGGTGTCGGTGTTGATCGGAGCGGCCGAGGCGGACACGCACGCCAGCGTCGCCGCGAGGAACAACCGGGCAGCATTCATTTGACGACCGCGTATTTTTCGATGAGCAGCCCCGCCGAGCCTTTTGCGTGATCGTGAATCTTTCCGGTTACGGCGAGCAGTGTGTGTGCTTCCATCAGTTTTCGCAGCGCCGACTCGGTTGCTTCCGTACGCAGTTTCGGTTGCTTGCCCGAATGGACTTCTTCTTCTCGGGCTGAATCCTCAAAAAGCAGAAAATTCTGCGAGTTGTCTCGAACCGACAGCACCAGCAAACCATTTTCTTCCTTTAACCAACCAAGCGCCGTCACGGCAACGTCCTTCACGCTGAAGCCCGCCTCACGAACAGCTTTGTCGAGGCTGCGGACGTTCACGCCGCCGCCTTCGACCAGCGAGAGATGCACCGTTCCGTTTTTCAGGTCGGTCTTTGCCTCCGTGACTCCCTTCACCTGGGCCAGCTTCTTTTCCAGGCCATAGGCGCAAAGCGGACAGGCCAGCCCATCCACTTTGACCTTCACGCTTTTGAATTCCGCGAAGGCGTTTGGAGCACTCCACACAAAGCTTGCCAGGAGCGCGGCAGCCAACAGCCGGCCGAGGGCATCACCTCCGAAGGGCGGGTTTCTGGAATTCGGTTGCATGGTTTCCTAGCTGGCGCAGCAACTCAATTTGCCGATGTCTTTGGAGAATGCCAGCGCCGCCAACTTCACGCCTTCGCTCAAGGTCAGATACGGGTGGAAGCACGCGGTTAAATCGCGCACGGTGATTCCGAACTTGATGGCAAGGCTGACCTCCATCAGCAGTTCAGGGCCTTCCGCTGCGAGGATGCGCGCGCCGACGAGCCGGTCGGTAGTGCGGTTGCGAATGAGTTTGATGAGGCCGCGCGTGTCGCGGGCGGCCAACGAGCGTGGCACATGCGACAATGGCAGAGTGGCCGTTTGCGCATCTATCCCCTGTGCCTTTGCCTGTTTCTCGTCCAGACCGACGCCCGCCACTTGCGGGTCAGTGAAAATCACCCAGGGCAGCGCCGTGTAATCTCGCTTCCGCTTTGCTCCGTTGAGGGCGTTCTCGACTGCCAACGCGCCTTCATACGCGGCAGTGTAAACAAACATGT
>JAGWYX010000633.1 GCA_018969165.1 Verrucomicrobiota bacterium | reverse complement strand
CACGCGCTGCGGCTAGGGACAAGCCGCGGTCCAATCGCGAGCGGTTCATGGTCCCAACGCACGGTCGAAGGACCGTGGTGGCTCCCTATGGCCGTCCCGCCGGTTGCACCACCGCCACCACCGCCTGGCTGGGCTCCAGGTACTCCTGAGCGGCCGCCAGGATCGACTCTCGGGTCAAGGCCTGGTAGCGGGCGTCTTCGGCGTCGAAGTTGGCATAGCCGACCCCATAAAGTTCGTCGAGCGCGGTTGCCAGGGCGAAGCCGCCGAGGTCCTGCCGCGCGATCTTGCGTTGACCGATGATTTTGGCCTTGGCGCGCCGCAACTCCGCCTCGGTCAACCCTTCCGCCCGCAATAGCTCGACCTCGCGCCGCAATTCGGTTTCGACCTGTGCGATTTTGTCCGGCGCCGTGCCCGCATAGAAGGCAAAATAACCCGGCACCAATCCCGCGACATTTTGTGCGCCGACGTAATAGGCCAGGCCGAGCTTCTCGCGGATGCGGATGAAGAGCCGTGAACCGAGGTCACTGCAGGCTTCGTGCAGCAGCTCCAACGCATGGCGGGCGGGGCAGCGGAATGTGACCCCGGGAAATCCCATGACGATCACCGCCTGCGCCTTGTCCCGCGTCTCGAGCACACGGGTGGGTTCGCGTTTGGCCGGCCGGCCGATGGCATGGTCCAAGGCGCGCGAGTCGGTCCGGGCCAGCCCCTGGCCAGCCGGCCACCGCGCCAAGGCCGCCGTGACCGCTGCCTTGACCGCTTCCGTCTGCACATCGCCGTAGATCGCCAGCACGCCATTGTTGGGCGCCGCCAGCCGGCGCTGGAATTCCCGGAGCGCGTCCGTTTGCAGCCGGCGGACACTCGCTTCGCTGCCGAGCGCGTCCAGGCCGTAACCGGTATCGCCGAACAAGGTTCGGCGCATCAACCGAACGGCGCTGGGCAGCATTTGATCCCGCTGATCGCGGATCGCCGCCAGTTGCACCGCCCGCTCGCGCTCCAGTTCCTCGGCGGGAAAGGCCGCGTTCAGCACCACGTCTCCCAGCAGGTCCAAGGCCGCCGCAAAATCGCCGCTCAGGACCTCGGCGTTGAGGCCAAAGCTGTTGTTGCCCCCGTAGCTGTCCAGGCTGCCGCCCAGGGACTCGATCTCGGTGGCAATCTGTTCGGCGCTGCGTGTGGGAGTGCCTTTGAGCATCAACCGGCCAGTCAATTGTGTAATCCCGTTGTTCTCGGCGGACTCGGCCAGCACGCCGCCGAGAAACACGGCCCGGAAATCGACGAAGGGCAGCCGATGATCCTCCTTGACCAGGAGCCGCAAGCCTTGCTCGAGCTCGAACTTCTGGATCGGCGCTTGGACCGCGGCCTGGACCCGAAGCACTGGCCGCGGGGCCGCTCCCGCGGGCAACAGGGCGTAAAAGGTCCGGTTCTCGGCCGTGAGGTACTGCCGGGCGACCCGCTGGAGGTCGGCTGGCGTAAGTTTACGAATGGCCGCCAGGTAGCGTTGCGAGAAACTCAAATTCCCGGCGGCCAGCCAATTGCCGCCCAGGTCTTGGGCCTGACCCTGCATCGTCTTGCGCGTGGCCAGCATGCCCGCCGTGAATTGTTTCACCGCCTTGCCCAACTCCGCCGTGGAAATGGACCCGTCCTTCATGCGCTCGACCTCCGCCAGGATGGCGTCGCGAGCGGCCGCGAAGCGTTCGGCATCCACCAGCGCACTCACGCCAAACAGGCCCGAGCCGCCGGGGGTGTAAGTCCAGGCATCCACCGAATGCACCAGGGCCGCCTTCTCCCGCACCCGTTGGTAGAGGCGCGAACTGCGTCCCCCGCCCAGCAGGGTCGCCAGCACGTCCAGCGCCGGCACGTCCGGATGCCGCACGTCGGGGATATGCCAACTGCCATGACAATGACCTAATTCAATGGGTGCCTCCTCGATCACCTCGCGCGGCGCCGTCTGGCTGGGTTCCAACGGCAGAACTGTCGGCGGCAGCGGCCGCACGGGCGTGCGCGCGAAGGCCTCACGAATCTGTCCCACGACCGCCTCGGTTTCCACGTCGCCTGCCACTACCAGGAAAAGATTGTTCGGGGCGTATTTCTCCCGGTAATAGGCCACCAGATCGTCGCGACCGATGTTCCGGAAAATCTCCGGGTAGCCGATGACGGTGAAGCGGTAAGGGCTGCGCGTGTACGCGGTCTCGAACAACCGCCGGCTCGAGCGCCGGGCCGGGTCGTCCCGGTTCATATCCATCTCGCGCAGGATCACTTGCTTTTCCTGCGCCAATTCCTCCCCCGGCAGCGTGGCGTGCTGCATCACGTCGCACAGGATGTCGATCGCCACCCGCGTGCCGGTGTCCGGCACGTTGATCCAAAACACGGTACGATCGAAGGAGGTGTAGGCATTCATGTAGCCGCCGGCCTCCTGCACCTCCTGGTCGATGCGCCCGGCGCCGCGCGTGGTGGTGCCTTTGAACAGCATGTGCTCCAGGGCATGCGAGAGCCCCGCCCCCAACCAGCGCCCCTCGTCGATACTCCCCGCCCGGCACCAGGCCTGCGCCGAGACTACCGGCGCGCTGTGGTCTTCGCGCACGATGACCGTCAGGTCGTTGTCCAGCGTGACCAACCGCACCCCGGGCGGCATCCCGTCCACCGGGTCATCGGAAACCAGCGGCGAACCGGCCGCCCGCGGGGCGTCAGAGGTTTTCAAGGGGGGAAGTTCCGGCCGCGCCGCCTCGCTAGAGTCCTTGATCCGTGAAACATGCTGGAAGCAAATCAAGTTCTGGGCTCGCTCTGCTGGTCGGCCGTCTTCCCCTTCAAGGACTCGCCGAGCGAGGCGCGCGGAGAGATCAGTCGGAGGATTAGAAGAATCGAAAATGCACGAAAAGCTGACATATGGTCTGAGGCGCGCCTCGCTAGTTGGATTTCGAGCCGGCGGCGGGCCGGGGTCGCGGGGCGGCCGGCGCACACTTCCGCGTTGGCAGAAACGGCCGCTGAAAGGCCTCGCGAAAATCATAGCCCCCTTTGAAATCGTCCCGACTGTCCGTGTCGGTCTTGTGGAGCAGTTTGGCCTCGACCATGTTGAAAACGATCTCGCCGAAGTCCTCGCACCGGCGCACGCCCCACTCCTCGAACACGCTCAAGGCCATCGGACCGAACTGGGCCAGGCCGAATTCGCGGATGCCCTCCAGCAGTTCTTGGCCGGTGACATGGTGCGGCACCAGCTTGCGGCTGGAACGGCTGAGATTCTTTTGCGTGTGATCGAGGGCCTCGCGCACGAACAGGTAGGCGTCGCGATGATACCGCGCATCCCGCTGCACCACCTGGTCCAGTCCTTCGTCGAAATTCGGTTCTTGCATGGTTCAATTCATGGTTGCATCTGCCGGGCCGG
>JAGWYX010000632.1 GCA_018969165.1 Verrucomicrobiota bacterium | reverse complement strand
AGCGAGGCGCGCGGAGGGAGCAGACCAAGGATAAGGAGAATCGAAGTTCTACGTCAAAGATGACCTCAGGTTTGAGGCGCGCCTTGGCAGGTCAGCACGCCGTTGCCTGGGCGCTCGTCTTGGCCACTGCCACCGGTTGTTCGCACCTCCAGACCAGGCCCTACCCGCTCGGCATCTACTCGGTGCCCAATGCCACCGACCTTCCCCTCGTCCGTCAGGCCGGGTTTAACCTGGTGACGGGCCCGCCGACGCGTCCCTATCTCGACGCCGCGTTGACCAACGGGATCAAGGTGCTGGCTGCCCCGGGCACCTCCGCCGGACCCGGCTTCGATCCGGCGGCCGCCCGCCGCACCGTCCATGCCCTGGATGCTCACCCGGCGCTGTGGGCGTGGTACCTGGTGGACGAGCCGGATTTGAACCGGATCCCCCCGCTCCAGGTGATCCAGGCCAACCGCTTCCTGAAAGACCTGCGCGCGCGGAAACCAACGGCGCTGGTGATCTACAACGGCGTCAACGCCCTCGACTACGCCAACATCGCTGACCTGATGATGATCGATCGTTACCCGATCGCGTGGCTGCCGCTGGCTAATTTCCCACAGCACGTGCGCATGACCCGCTTCGCCCTGGGGCCCCGGAAACCGTTGATCGCCGTCATCCAGGCCTTCGATTGGAATTACTACCGGGAACTGCTTCCCGGCGAAACCCAGCTCCGCGAACCGACCTATCCGGAGTTGCGCTGCATGACCTATACCGCCCTCACCGCGGGAGCCAACGGCTTGTTTTACTACTGCTTCGACGATCAGCGTTGGAAGATGCTCGAGCATCCCGCGACTTGGACGGCCCTCAAATCGGTCGTGGCCGAGGTGCGTTCGCGTCAGGCCCTCTTTCAAGCCGATCGGGTGTGGTGGCCCTGTTCAACCGACTATGCCCGTCCCGCCGACCGCTTCAACGAGGCGCTCGAAAGCTCCATCGCCGCCGTGATGCTCCACGTCCGCGTCGGCCGCGCGGAAATCCCCTCCGGCTATTACCTGGTCACCGTCAACACCACGCGGAAGGAAATTGATTGGAAGGTACGGCCCCCGGGTAACCTGGCGGGGGCGGTGCCGGTGGTGGACGAGAACCGGCGGCTGCAGTCCCGCGACGGCTGGCTTGCGGATAATTTTCCGGCCTGCGGTGTGCACGTTTACGGTCCGTTGCCATTGCGCTAACCAGACGCGCACACGGATCGGACCAAGCAATGGAGGAATTGAAAGTGCATGGGAGGAGATGACCGGAAGCCGGACTTCGGACCGCGGCTTGTCCCAAGCCGCAGCAACCCAGGTCGCCTAGGACCAGCGGACACCCCCCGGCTGTTCCGTGTTGTGGCGCCGCGAGTTCAGGACAGCTCGCGGTCCGAATCCGCGAGACCCGTCAGATCGAAGGTCTGAGGCGACGCCCCGGTAGTCCTGTGACAGAGGATTCTCGAGCCCCGCGCGGCAAGGAGTTTTTCGTGCTGACGAGGCGCGAGCGACGAGCATACCCGCCGGCGGTCTGGGCGGAGCGAGCCACGAAGTCAGCGCGAAAAAGATCTGCCGCCCTGGGGGTGGCGCCGCAATTGGCTTGGGGCGTCGTTGCTCCTCGGTCGCCGAGCGCTGGCGGCTAACATAGTGCAATGGGCCTCAAAGGAAGATCAGGATCGTCTTTTGAATATTTACGAGAAGATCAAATCGGAAAGCGAAGTTTATCACCCCACGGGCAAACAAGAAACTCGGTGACGGTGGCGCTGGGGCGGCTGGATTTCCTCAATCCGCAGGCGGTTCTTTTTGGCCGGTCTTGATGGCATCAAAAATTTCCTTGGACAGAATGGGGTAGGCCGCGTCCTGAAATTGCTGGTCGTCCATGTAGCGGGTGACAATCTTGTCGTTGTCGGCCATCCGTTGGATCATCAACTCCTCGACCAGCTTGCGGACACCCAGTTGAAATTTATCAATTGGATTGGCCAGCGCGGTGTTGATGACATGCTCGTTTTTAACCGCACGCTCCTTGATCTGCTCGAAAAACAGCCGGTCTTCCTCGGTCAAATTCAGACCAAAGCGTTCGTTGAGAACCTTGATAATTTCGGATAACGGGACTTTTTCGTCCTTGGCCTTGCCGGTGCCAACGTCGGTGGGGCTTTTCACGCCTTCGGCCTCACCTTCCCTCAATACAATTCCGCCAGAATACGCGCGCTCCAGACGATAATAAGCCAGCGCCACCTCGTCACCGAGCTTGAGCACGGTGTTGTCGCGATCCAATGGCAGGTGCGGCAATAGAAATCGCCCGTAGCTGTAAAGTATTTCCAAATCCGGGTCGGCGTAGGGAACGATCTGGCTCAAAAATGCATAGAGTTGGACGTAGGCCGCCAGTTTGTCGCGAAATTCACGGCGTTTTTCCGGTTCTTGAATGGCCTTGAAACGGTCCACAGCGGGTTGCAGATGACGCTGCATGTGCGCGTGGTCGGCGGCATTCTGATACGCGGCGGGCCGATAAAAAATCCGGGCAAACGCCTCGACCTCGCTCCAGTGATAAACCTGCACCTGATCCAATTCATGTTTGATTGTTTCCAGTTTGGTGGGGTCGGACTCCTCCTGAAGGCTGGTGACGTCGTAGTAAGGTTTGAACGCGGCGTAGATGTCCTCCGGCTGGTTGACGAAATCCAAGACGAACGGATCGTCTTTGCCGGGAATTTTGCGGTTCAACCGCGACAACGTCTGAACCGCCTGCACGCCGTCCAATCGTTTATCCACATACATGGTATGCAAGAGCGGCTGGTCAAAACCGGTCTGGTATTTATTGGCGACGAGCAACACCTGGTAATCCGATGAATCGAACCGGTCGGTCAACTGGCTCTCGCTGATGGGTTTTCCATTGACGCAATCTGGATTCATGCCCGGCTCGGTGTATTCCAATCCGGTATCCGGGTCTTTAACGGTGCCACTGAACGCCACCAGAGGGCGGATGTCGGTGTAGCCGTTCTCCTTGATGTAACGCTCAAACGCCAGTTTATAGCGCACGGCATGGAGGCGCGAGGGTGTGACCACCATCGCCTTTGCTCGTCCGCCAATCTGACCACGCACATGCAGGCGGAAGTGTTCCACCATCACCTCGGTTTTCTGCTCGATGTTGTGCGGATGGAGGCTCGTGAATTTGGCCAGCGCCCGCGCTGCTTTTTTCTTCGGCACATCCGGGTCATCCTCCACTGCCTTCACCAGCCGATAATAAGTTGCGTAGGTGGTGTATTGTTTCACCACATCGAGGATGAATTCCTCCTCGATGGCCTGCCGCATACTGTAAGTATGAAACGCTTCCGGCTTCCCACCGGCACCTTTGCGCCCGAATAATTCGAGCGTCTTGCCCTTGGG
>JAGWYX010000631.1 GCA_018969165.1 Verrucomicrobiota bacterium | reverse complement strand
TCTATCTCTACGATCACCACGTGGTGGAGGTTGCCAAGGGCATTCGACCGTCGGCTCGCGGCGAACTGGAAATCACCGCCGTGAACGTGGCGTATTTGCAGCGCGGCCAGTTGCGCGCCTACCGCCTCAGCCGCGGCCTGGCCTGGCTGGATGCCGGTACCAGCAGCAGCCTGCACGAGGCCTCGGCTTTCGTCCAGACCATCGAAAAACGGCAGGGCCTCAAGCTGGGGTGCCCCGAGGAGGCGGCCTTTCGTCGCGGCTTCATCTCCCAAGCCCAGTTGGAGGCCCTGATCGGCCGTATGCCGGCCTGCGAGTACCGCGATTATCTGGGTGTCGTCGCCGCCGAAGCCGAGCAGAACCAGGATTGACCGGATGATCCTGTTGCTGGGAGCCAGCGGTTACATCGGACAGGCGCTCGAACGAGCGTTGCGCGCGCGCCAATGGGATTTCACACCGCTGTCGCGCCGGCAGTTGGACTACACCCGCTTCGACTGTCTGCGTGACATCCTCCGAAAGACCAAGCCAACCTTCGTTATCAACGCGGCCGGTTACACCGGCCGGCCCAACGTGGATGCCTGTGAAACCGCCCGGGCCGAGACCTTGCTGGGCAACACCCTGCTGCCGCATACCATCGCCCACGCTTGCCTGGCGGCTGGCATCCCCTGGGGTCACGTCTCCTCCGGATGCATCTACACAGGCGCGAAAATATCCGAAAATGGCACGCTCCGAATCGAGCGGGATCTGACCCGGCCGGATTTGCGCTCGCGGTGTGTGGAGCAACCATCCTCCATCCAGGGTTACAGCGAAGGCGATGAACCCAATTTCACTTTCCGTCGGCCCCCGTGCAGCTTCTATAGTGGCACCAAGGCGTTGGCCGAAGAGGCCGTTACCAGCATAGGTCAGTGCTATCTTTGGCGGGTCCGGATTCCTTTCGATGAATTCGATCACCCGCGCAATTATTTGACCAAGCTACTTCGCTACCCCAAGGCCTATGACAACGTCAATTCCATCTCCCACCGCGGCGAAGTTGCCGATGCCTGCCTGGCCCTGTGGGAGCGCCGCGCGCCCTTCGGTGCCTATAACCTCACCAATCCCGGCTTCATCACCACCCGCCAGGTCGTCGGCCTGGTCCAGGCCATTTTGAAACCAAAGCGATCCTTCGATTTCTGGGCCAACGACGAGGAATTCTACCGCGAAGCGGCCAAAACGCCGCGATCCAACTGCGTGCTGGACGTCGCTAAGGCCCTGGCTGCGGGCGCCAGACTTCGTCCCGTTCACGAGGCGCTCCAAGACGCATTGCGAAATTGGCGACCGCAAGGTCTCTCAAATCTACCTCCTTCCGCATGAACCTCCTGGTCACCGGCGGCGCCGGTTTCATCGGCTCCAATGTCATCCACCAGGTGATCGAACGGCCGGAAATCCAACTGCTGGTCAACCTGGATTGCCTCACATACGCCGGCCACCTCGAGAATCTCGCCGCGGTCGCCGCACATCCTAAGTACCGATTTGAACGCGTCGATCTGCGCGACAAGGAGGCGGTGGCCGCCGTGGTCCGCCGCCACTGCGTCACTCATGTGCTGCATCTGGCCGCTGAATCGCATGTGGACCGCTCAATCAGCGGGCCGGGCGATTTCATCCACACCAACATCGTCGGCACCTTCAACCTCCTGGATGCCTGCCGCGACTTGTGGCTAGGGCCAAAGTCCAATCTCCCAATTCCGGGATCCGATTGCCGTTTTCTTCAGGTCTCGACCGACGAGGTCTTTGGCAGTCTGGGGCCGACTGGTTACTTCACCGAGTCCACGCCCTACGCGCCGAATTCGCCATACTCGGCCAGCAAAGCGGCCGCCGACCTGCTGGTGCGCGCTTACCGCCACACCTACGGCTTGCCGGCGGTAATCACGAATTGTTCGAACAATTACGGACCGTTCCAGTTCCCGGAGAAACTCATCCCGGTGGTCATCCAAAGCGTGTTGGCTCGACGACCCGTGCCCGTGTATGGCGACGGCTTGAACGTGCGGGATTGGCTCTATGTGCGCGACCACGCCGAAGCCTTGTGGCAAGTGTTAAGGCGCGGCCGCGATGGCGAAACCTACAATATTGGCGGCCATAACGAATGGGCCAATCTCCGCATCGTGGAATTGATCTGCGATCTGATCGACGAATTGTCGCCCGCGTGCGGAGGCAACTCGCGCCAGCTCATCGCCTTCGTCGAGGATCGTCCCGGCCACGACCGCCGGTACGCGATCGACGCCCGCAAAATCGAGCGGGAGTTGGGCTGGACCCCCGCCTACACCTTCGAGCGCGGCATCCGCGAAACCGTCCAGTGGTATCTCGACCATCAGGATTGGGTGCGCGGGGTCAGGTCTCGACATTTGACAATTACCGCCGCCGCCGCGGCGGCGGGCCCGTCGCGCACCGGCCGACCATGAGCGGAAGCAGGCATATGTCAAATGTCGAGACCTGACCCCGGGGGGGGCTATTTCTGGCCGCTGGCCAGGACGGTCTGGAAGTGGGGCGGCTGGTCCTCGCGGGCGACGACGCTGATCTCGATCTTCCTGAAACCGGCAGTCTCCAGCCAGTGGTGGAGGTCGCTCTCGGCGAAACCCAACCACCGGTCGCCGTACAGCACATGCGCTTCGGTGAAGTTGTGCTGGAGCAAATCCAGGATCATCACCTGACCGGCCGGCCGCAAGATGCGATGAGCGGCGGTCAACGCCTCGGCCGGGTCCTCGGCGTGATGGAGCGCTTGGCTCAAGACCACCAGGTCCACACTGCGCGGTTCCAGGGGCGGGTCCTGCAGGTCGCCGAGGCGGAATTCGAGGTTCTTGAGCCCGTTCTTCCTGGCCTTGCTGGCACCGAAGGCGACCATCTTTTCCGAGTTGTCCACCGCGATCACCCGCTGGCACCGGCGGGCGAGCAATTCGCTCAGCAACCCTTCGCCGGAGCCCAGGTCCGCGACCACCAAGGGCGGCAGAATCCGCAACAGCAGGTGACCGAAGGCCTGCCAGGAACGTCCCGGGCCGTAGCTGCGATCGAATCGGCCCGCCACCTGGTTGAAATAAACCTGCGCCTGTTCCTGGCGACGCGCCAGAATCCGTTTAAGGTTGATCTGGTCGGCCAAGGCTTCCGGCAGCTCCCGCGCGCCGCTGAACGCGAGTTGAAACCACTCCCGCCCGGCCCCGCCGGCGGCGGCTCCGAGTCGGTAAAAAGTCCGTTTGCCTTCACGCCGAGACTGGAGCAGGCCGGAGTCCTGGAGCAGCCCCAAGTGGGTGGAAATCCGGGATTGCCCCATGCGCGTGATTTCCTGGAGTTCGTGAACGGAGAGTTCCTCGTGTTCGAGCAATGCCAGGATGCGGAGCCGGGTGGGATCCGCCAGC
>JAGWYX010000630.1 GCA_018969165.1 Verrucomicrobiota bacterium | reverse complement strand
GGGGGGGGGGGGGGGGCGCCTCTGGGTGCGCCTAAACCCCAGGATCGGTTCGCGATCCTGAGTTCCACGGTCAGAATGTCGCCGGCCTTGGGCCGGATTCTTGGGTCCATTGAACAGGACGAATACAACATCACCTGGCAGTCGCAGGCGGATGCCTACATGTCGCCCAATCGGGCGCAGAACCTACGGTTCACTTACCTTGATGACGGTTTTGTGGTGGAACGCCGCGTCCACACCGGACCGGGAGATGATTGGAAGGTCAGCTTCGAATTGACCGGCATCGGCGGACAACCGCTGCCCGAGGTCTTTGCGGATCGGTTTCGGGTTGCGCGGAACACAGCCCGCGCCGATCTTGGGCCTGTGCAGTTCCAGTATGTCAACGACACTCATGGGTTGCGCCAGGATTTTGTGGTGCGGGAGCGGCCGGGAAAGGGTCCTTTCGCTCTGCACCTCGGCGTGCAGGCGCAGGGTCTCATGATGGACCCGGATCGCGGAGAGATCGTTTTCCGGGATGTTCTAACGGGGGCGGCGGTTTTGCGTTATGGCGGGGTGAACGTCTTCGACCGCGTGGGGAAACGTCTGCCGGCGGAGATGAAGCCGGATGGGCAACAGGGAGTCTTGATCGCGGTGAAGGACGCGGGCGCGGTCTATCCAGTGACGATCGACCCTTGGTTGTGCGCCGCTACTGCATTCCTTTGGATCAACAATCCTCCACCGCACAACCCGCCCCCCGGTTGGCTCTGGTCAGAGCAAAACCTCCTGGGCGAACAAACCGACGGTCAGTTCGGATTTAGCGTCGGCTACGCCAACAATCTCAACAATGGCGACGGGTGGTCGGGCGCCATGATTGTCGGCGCCCCGTTTTTTGACAACGGTTTCGGCGCCGACGCGGGCAAGGTTTATGTGTATTACAACTACACGGGCTCATACGGGCCTGACCCCGGTTGGACCGCCACCGGAGATCAAGCGCATGAACGGTTCGGTTACAGCGTCGCCGGCTCGGATAGGCTGGCTGAGGGGGTCGCCCAGGGTGCTCAGGAGGTATCCTTTTTCGGTGACCTATCTTACGACGTTCTGATTGTCGGGGCACCCGGCTACAACACCTCCGCCGGCGCGGTCTTTGTCTGGAGAGGAAGCGTTACCGGGCTTGCGCCGGGGAACGCCGCCAATGGCAACCTCACGCCGGATTGGATGAGTACCGGAGACAACGAAACCTACGCCGAGTTCGGCTTCAGCGTGGCCAGCGCCGGTGACTACAACGGTGACGGAGCGCTGGACATTGTCGTCGGCGAGCCGTACTTCAGTTTTGGGGCCGACAACCCGGAGATGGGGGTGGTGGATATTTTCCCCGGCGACATAAACGGCAATCCACGGACGACACCGCTGTGGGGTCTCTACAGCGGCAACAATAACTATGGCCATTTTGGTTGGAGCGTCGCCCGGGCCGGGAATGTGAACGGGGATTATGCTCCGGGCGGCGAGTACCCGTACGACGACATTCTCGTGGGCGCGCCGGATGAGACGAACGCGTTTAATGAGGCCGCGGGCCAAGCCTACGTTTACCTGGGAGGGTCCGACCCTTCTTTTTACCCGCAAGTTGTTCTCACGGACTCCGGCTCGAAATTCGGCTGGAGCGTTGCCTCATTAGGGCTTGCCAACGCTGGCGACACCATGGACGCGGTGATCATCGGAGAGCCGGGTTACGGGGGCAACGAAGGTGCCGTGGCGGCCTACTTTCCCGACCCGGGCGGGGCGGGGATCGTCGGCGACAGTCGGTGGTTCGCGGCGGGGACGCAAGGCGGGGAACAACTCGGTTGGAGCGTTGCGGGCGGGGACCTCAATGGCGACGGCAACAGCGAAGCGATCGCGGGAGCTCCCTACGGTCACGGTCCGGGAAACACCGCCGACTCCGGCGTGGTGTATGTATGGGCGGGTCCCCTCGCAGCCGGGGTCATAGACCCGGCGCCCGACGCTTACCTATCCACGGACGAGGCGGGCGATGAATTAGGGTCCAGCCTCGCCTACTTCGCTGTGAGTGGCCAATACAACAACGGCCAAGTCGGCTTTCTTACGGGCCTGCCGGGGGCTGAGGTCTGTGATAACGCACCAGGCGGGGGAACACAGCAGCTCGGCCAATACGGTGCTGTGGAGGTCTGGCCTTCACCCTGAATGGACGCACCTATCCACCCTGCACACAGCGCGCTGGCCCGGAATCTTGTCGTGATCCGCAGCCCGGTGCCAAGCCGGCTGCCGTCCGTTCGGCGAGGGGCGGGGTCGCCCCGCGAACGCGGGAACGGCTTCACGCTGGTGGAGCTGTTGGTGGTGATCGCCATCATCGCGATCCTGGCGGCGCTCTTGTTGCCCGCCCTGGCGGGGGCGAAGAGCCGGGCGCGCATGGTGATGTGCCTGAGTAACAAACGCCAGTTGGCCTTGGCGCTGCGGCTCTACGCCGACGATTTCCGTGGCGAGGTTCCGTTCAACGACGGCACCGGCGGGGCTGGGAACTGGGTGGCTGGGATGATGGGCTGGGACCTGAGCTGGGACGTGACGAATGTGACGGTGCTACTTGACCGAAACTTCTCCTCGCTGGCGCCGTACACGCAGGCGGCTAAGATTTACAAGTGCACCGAGGATCATTACCTGAGCCCGGTCCAGCGGGCGGCCGGCTGGAAAGAGCGAGTGCGGAGCGTCAGCCTCAACTATTATGTGGCTACTTTACATCCTGGCAGCCTAATGTTCAGGGAGCCATTCGTTGTATATAGCCGGCTCGATCAAGTTTCGGCAAAGTCGCCGGCGCAGATTTGGACATTCATCGATGAACATCCAGACGCCGTAAGTTCGGGCGCCTGTGGAACCGCTCCGACCGCCGACCGGTGGCAGGTCATCCTACCGAGCAGCCTGCATGACGGCGGTTGCGTGCTGAGTTTTATGGATGGCCACGGGGAGTATCATCGCTGGCTGGACCCGGTGACGGACCAACCGGTGAAGTACCTGAACCACGTCCTGGTAGTAAACGAGAAGCCTTGGCCCTCCGTCGATTTTCAGTGGCTCGTAGAACGGGAAACGGCGCCACGTCCATAACCCCCGTATTTCGGCCCTGTTATGGGCATGCCCCAGGCAACGGACCAGAATTGCAACCGCATCGGTTATGCTTCCCGCTGGGCTGAGCATGCGCAGTTCGATGACGCCGCGCGGAGGCCGTCTGCAAACCGACCTGAAGTTCCCGGCGGCCGAGGGTGACATCGTCTATTTTTACCTCACCGACGGCAGCTACGGGGTTTACACGTATGAACTCGGATCGTGGACGGCGGAGCCGGTAATCGATCAGATCGAGTCCTTTTGGGTCTGGAAGACGACACCGACCAACTGGGTGCAGACCTTTAAGGGCCC
>JAGWYX010000629.1 GCA_018969165.1 Verrucomicrobiota bacterium | reverse complement strand
GCAGCGTCTGGCTGACCCCGTTGTAGGTGCGGGTCAAGGTCAGGGCTACCGGGTCGTAACTATACTGCAACGGAGTTCCGTCATAGCTGAAGGTCAGCCCGATCAAGTTGGTCCCCGCGCTGTTGGTGACGCAACTCATCAGGTAGTCCGCTTGCCGCACGTCCCGCGTCATGACGTTGAGGGCGTTCTGGCTCTGCTTCTCCAGGTCCACGTAGTTGGCCATCGCCGCGAAGCTGCGCCCGCTGTAATAGGACAACACGGCCACGACCATCCCAACCAACGTGCTGATGCAGACCGCGACCAGCATCTCGACCAGGGTGACTCCTGACCGGCCCGATCTCGTAGATGCTCTAGTAGATGTAATTCTGCAATCCATAGCGGGAGACAAACGTGCTCATGCTCCGGCTGCGGGCCACGTTCCCGGACATCCAGCCGATCTGCACGGTCACCTGCACCAGGTCATTGCTGTAGGACTCGGTGATCGGCGCCGCCGCAATCGCCACCGAGCCGGTGTAGAGGATGCCTGTGCCCACACCGTTGGTGGTATAAAAGGAGGAGGAAAAGGACGCCGGAATGAAGCCCGGGGTGCTGAGCTGGTCCCACGAATACAGGCGGATCGTCTCCATCTTCTCGAGCAGAATCTGGGTCGCCCGCTGGTTCTCGCGGGCCACCTGCACCACCCCGAACCCCGACGTGATCCCCACGTACATGGTCACAAACAGGACGCCGACGATGCTCACGGCCACCAGGACCTCGACCAGCGAAAAGGCCGCCTGCCCGACACGCGCGGCCCCACCGGCGCGCCTTCGCCCCGGACCTGCCGGGAATGCGCCAGCGACCAGATTGCCTCCGTTGGGGTCTTGACCCCTCTGTTGGCGGTTGATCATTTCTTGAAAGTGATAGCCGGGCCTTAATTAGCAACCGGACTGCCAGTTCGACGCCCAAGGGCCAATGGCGTGCCGGGCCAATCCGAGCGCAGTACGCCAAACTGGCTACTAGAGAATGACTTGAGTCTGCCGGGGGCAGGCAAGCCGCAAGCTGAAGTATTTTGACCCTATTACAATAGGGTCAAATGGACTTACGGATCGACTTCTGGACGTAAAAGGCCGCGGCTTGGGAGCGGCGGGTAAATTGGAGCTTTTCCAAAATGTTGCTGAGGTAGTTCTTGACCGTCTTGTCACTTAGATTCAGTTCGACGCCGATTTCTTTGTTGGTTTTGCCTTCGGCGACCAGGGCGATGACCCGTCGTTCCTGGGCCGAGAGCATGTCGTATTTATCCTGGTCGCCAGAACCGACGGTACTGCGGATGTGGCTGAAGACCCGGCTGGTGACGGCAGGGTCCAGGATGGACTTGCCGGCGGCGACGTTTTCGATGGCGGTGATCAAGGCCTCGGCATCGATTTCCTTAAGGAGATAGCCGTCGGCGCCGGCCCGGATCGCCTCGTGGACGATCTCGTCGTCGGCGTAGGAGGTCAGCACCAGCACGCGGATATCCGGGTGCTTCTTCTGCGCATGCCGACAGACATCAAAGCCGCTTCCGTCGGGCAGGCGGATGTCCAGGAGCAGGACATCGGGTGTCAGCCGGTCGGTCTCCCGGATCGCTTCAGCCGCCGTCCCGGCTTCTCCAATCAAACGGATGTTCTCGGCCCGCTGCAGGAGTGTGCGCAGCCCCACGCGCACGACTTCATGATCGTCCACAAGCAACAGGCGGATGGGTTTGACCGGGGAGGCCGTCAAGCGGTGGGGAGGTGTGGGAGGTCCACGATGACGCGGGTGCCGTGGCCGGGGTGGGACACAATCTCGAGTCGAGCCTGCAACTCGCTCGCGCGGGCGGCGATGTTGCGCAACCCATGACCGCTGGCGGACACGTTCTTCACTTCAAAACCGATGCCATCGTCTTTGACTTCCAGACGCATACCACCATCCCGGAGTTGAAGCGAGACGATAGTGGTCTGGGCGGCGGCGTGCCGGAGACTGTTGCTCATCGCCTCGCGGGCGATATGCAGCACGTGCGTCGCCTGCTTCGGATTGAGGCGATCGGCAGCCAGCGGGTCCACGTGCAGCGCGAAGCGGGCGGAGTGGGTCTCGCCCATCGTCAGCACGAGGGATTTCAAGGCCGCCTGCAACTCGCGCCCCCGAATTGCCTCAGGCTCGAGTCCGCCAATGAAGCTTCGCAGGTCGCGGATCAGGCCATTGAGGTCAGTTCGGCACTTGGCGAGGCGGGTCTCGGCCTGAGCCGGGTCTTGTGAGATCAGTTGCCGGCAATCCTCCAGGGCCAGGCCGACGGCGTAAACGGACTGGATAACGCCGTCATGCAGGTCCCGTGCGATTCGCCCCTGCTCCTCCAGCGAGCGGAGCAACTGTTGTTCGCTGAAACGCAGGGCCTCTTCGGCCTGCTTCTGCTCGGTGATGTCCCGGGCGAGGACGCGCAAACCATCCGCCGACCCGCCCACGCACTCGAGCCGAGCCTCCACCGCCAGGGCCAGCCGCCGGCCGTCGTGGGCAATGAGTTCCAGTTGCTGATGCGAGCCCGCCTGCCCGGTCCGAGTGTGCTGGATCAAGGCGGAGACGGTGTCTCGTTTTTCGAGGGGGACGAAGTCGGCCAGGTTCATCTTCAAAACGTCCTCGCGCGGGCAGGCGAGGGTCGTTGCCGCAGCCGGGTTCAGCGACGTGAATCGACCTTTCAGATCGATCGTAAAGAGGATGCCGTTGGCGGTATCGAAGAGTTCTTGATAGCGCCGCTGCAACCCCGCCTCGCGCTGACGGAACTCACGCCGCAACGCTTTGACCCGGTGCCTCATGACCCAGATCCACGCCAAGGCCGCCAGCCCCGCCACCCCGGCCAAACCCAGCAACCAAATCAGCCGGACCATTGTCCATCGGGACGGACGGCTGAGGACCGACAGATCGCGTCCCGACCTCATCCAAAGCCTGAGCCGAGGTTCCGTGCCGGTTTCACCGGGCCAAACCCGACAGACGCCGGTGACGCGCACTCGGCTGCCGGGTTCGGGCACGGTCCAATTCTCTCCCTGATCGGCCATCCGCAGCGACGCTTCGAACAACTGGTCTCCGGCCTTGAACAAATAGCCGCGCGTCCGCGGACTGAGCGGTCCGGCCTCGATCAATTCGGCATCCAGTTCAACGAGCGCATGGTCGAATCCGCCGGCCAAGGCCTGCGGGGCGGTGATGGGGACGGGCACGGGTGGGGGCCCGGTGCCAAGCTTGCGGAAGGTCGCATCCTGGAGACTGACGTCTCGCCCCGTCTGCAACGGGAACCCCACCACGTCCAGGCGATCGCCCGGTTCCAACCGCGTCGTTTGTGAAGTATAGACCGGGATTGCGCCGGTGGCATCCTTGATGACCAACCACCGACCCAGCCGTTGGACGGTCA
>JAGWYX010000628.1 GCA_018969165.1 Verrucomicrobiota bacterium | reverse complement strand
CAAAAAGACAAGAACCTTTCCGTCTTCGGGGTCTCTGTAGCTAATCCGGCGCAGCCGGTCCGGATAGTGGGCGGCACTGTGCTGGGTGCTCAACCACACGAGGTGGTCGCTGCGCACACCTGTGCCGGTCTGCACCGGGCGGGATTCCAGTCGATTGAGTTGCACGCCCGACTTGGTGCGAGTGACAAAAAATGCTCCGGCCAGCACAAAGCGATAGAGCCGTTGGAAATCAACATAGCCTCGATCCATCACGTAGAAAGCGCCCGGCTCTGGAATCAATTCGTCGAGCACACGCACGTCGGCCTGTTTTCCCTCGGAAATAGTGATCATCGTGGGGATCGGGCCGCGCAAGTCCAGCAGCGTGTGAAGTTTGACGGCCGCCTTGGTCGAGCGAAATCGCGCCCACGGAAACAGGCTCAGACAAAGGTCGATGGTGGTCGAATCCAAGGCATAGACTGTTTGCTCCAATTCCACGCCCAGTGGTTCCTGGGCATAGAGGCGGCGGGCGCGGGCGATGAGCAGTTGGGCTAGATCGGCGTAGATGCGCCAGTCACGCGCGCTATTCGCGTCGGCCAAGCTACTATGGGCCACGGTAGAACGAAAACCCAGCCGATAAAGTTGGTCTTGATGGGAGCGCAAGCAGACTTCTATGTCAGTCAAGCTCTCCCTATAAGTGATCTGCGCGAAGGACATGGCCAGGAACTGGTCCCAACAGGGGAAGTTACGAACTTTGTAGTTTCCAGCGTAGCGATTGACACAGCGGCGAAATTGTTCGGGATGAATCCAGTCGGTGAGTTGCGAAAGAATCAATTTTCCGGCGTTCATCGCGCCAGTTTGGCATCGGGGCTGCTACAGAAAATGACAAAACCAACTTCAAATCGCTCACATCGTTTTTTCTTCGCTTGATGTTCCTATCGTGCGACTTACAATCGCCAACGTTTGCCCTAACCGGATGGCAGTGATTTTACGCCCCGAAAAGTGCCAGTGAAAGTGCCAGTGAACGCGTGTTCAACGAGTAATTGGTGAGTAGTTGATTGGTATTGGGTGCGTAATCGCTGGGGCTTGACAAACATGCAGAAATGCCTGATTCTATTGGCGTTCGTTGGTTATGAGGCTGTTCGCCTCTGGTGGTGGAGTGGTAGTAGCGGAGTAGCGGATTTTGAAAAAATCCCCTGATTCCGTTCGATTCCGACCCTCGCCTCCAACTCTTGATGTTTTGGCATCAATGAGTTGTGAAAAGTCGGGGCCGAAATCTTCACCGGAATCTTCACCGGTTTGGCAGCCCGCGCAGAACTTGGCCACTGCTCGGTTGTCGCTCGCCCACTGCTCGCTCACGCGACGGTCGCCGATGCCGGCACACTCATAACCATGAGTGAAGCGATGAAACAAGCATTCGGTCTGGTCCGGCGTCCGTGGGGCGTCTTCTACCTCAAGAACAAAATCACCGGTGAGCAAAAGAGTCTCAAGACGAGCGACCGGCACGAGGCGCAACGCCTGCTCCAGGCGCACAACGAATCGGAGAGCCAGCCGCACTTCAACCTGTCGCTGGCGCGGGTGTATCTCAACGGCGCTGATCCCAAGCTGGGGACGCGGACGTGGCAGGAGGTGATGGAAAACATCGTCGCCAAGAAAACGGAGGAGACGCGACGGCGGTGGGAGGTCGCCATCAAGGACAGGAATTTCGACTGCATCCGCAACCTGCCCGTGGCCGAAACGCGCCCGGAACATTTTGACCGGGCGGTGGCGGATGGCAAGGTGTCCACCAATGTTTATCTGCGGCGGATTCACAATCACGCGCTGGGCATGGAATGGCTGTTGAAATCGGTCATCCCACGCCTGCAATGGCCCCGGCCGGTGTTCAAGGCCAAGCGGGCGATCACGGCGGAAGAACATGCCGCCATCGCGGGGCGGGAACTGAACGCGGAGCGGCGGGACTTCTACGAGCTGCTCTGGCACACGGGGGCGGCGCAATCGGATGCGGCCTGCCTGGTGGCCGAAGATGTGGACTGGAACCAGCGGACCATCTGCTATTCACGCAAAAAGCTGAAATCTCGGGGTGCAACGGTCAAACCGGCCCTGATCCGATTTGGCGAGGACGTGGCCGTCCTCCTGAACCGGCGCCCGCCGACGGGACCGCTATTCCCGTACCTGCGAACGGTTCGGCCTGGCGACCGGGCCACCGAGTTTAAGCAGCGGTGCGACGGGCTTGGCATCAGGGGAGTGTCGCTGCATTCGTATCGGTACGCGTGGGCGGAACGGGCGTTGAAATGCGGCTACCCGGAGCGGATCGCGCAACAGGCCCTGGGGCACAATTCCAAGGCGGTGCATCATGCCTACGCGAAACACGCCGAAGTCACCGTGCCGTCGCTGGATGATTGGGAAAAGGAATGGAGTAAAAACCCGCACCGCAACGCGCAATCGAAACTGCTCCCGGTGGACTTCCGGTCGCCGTTGGCCGCTGTCGCGGAGTCGCATTGACCCTCCAGCGGCTCAAGGAATCGACCGTTGCCGCACGCGATGGCGAGGAGGAAGTCGCTTGCGCACGCCATGTTGGTCCCGAGTGGCCACGAATTGCTGGTGGAGACGGGAATCGACCGTCCTCTTTCGCGATCGCGGTTCGATGATCCTTGATTTAATAAACCTCTTCGTGCGAACCCAGGTTGAGCAGAACCAACACCTCGGCGCCGGTCTTGGGGTGTTTGCGTCTGGCAAAAACAATTCGGCAGTCGTAACTCACCGAACAGGCGTGAAGACCTCGCAATTGGCCGCTCAAGTGGTGCGTCTTCAGCCGGGGATCGGTCGGATTCGCTGCCATGCGGCGGAGGGCAGTTTCGATTTGCGGTTGGAGGGTGGGTGCCCTCCTGACCAAGCGACGGAAAGCCCGCTCAAAGCGGGGCGTAAGGACGAGATCAGCCACGGCTCACTCGGCCTCGCGCAGGCGAGCAATGACAGCTTCGGTGGATTGCGGTTTCAGCTTGCCCGCACGCAAGGCGGCGGCGGCCTTTTTGGCTTCGTTGGCCGTTTCGGTTCGCCAGGCTTCCACGCGGCGTTTGTGCAACAGGTCTTCCAAAATCCGCTGTTCGTCGGCGGGCAAACGCTCCGCCTCGCTCAGAACTCTGTCCAAGGTGAGAATTGCCATAAACCAGGATTCGTTTCACTTGGGTATGTACGCCCCGCGAGAGAACGCGTCAATGAAACAGTTGCCTCCACCTTGGGGAACCCCGAAAGGAAACGTTACCTAACGGCGCCAAGGAGGTGGTTTTTTTTCTGCGGATTGCGGTGGGGACGTGGCCTCCAAAGAAACACTTCTTTCCGGCGCGCCGCAAACCGCCTGTCATGTCTTCGCCAACCGAAGTGGCCGATAGACCGTGGTGGCTGGGATCGCGGCCGTG
>JAGWYX010000627.1 GCA_018969165.1 Verrucomicrobiota bacterium | reverse complement strand
TCGACCGGACAGACCATGACGACGGGCAAAGGGATGCCCCGCCGGCACGGAGTCGTCCGGGTTCCACGCCCGGAACGTCTGTTGTTGTTCCCAGTGCCGTTGCCATTTCGGCTCGATCAGGTGGAAGGGGTATTGCTTTCGACCGCTCGACATGAGGGCGGATATTGCGGAAACCCGCCCCGCAGGGCAATGGCGGAATTGGCGACCCCCGCGCGACCCTCCTGGAACCGGCCCGCGCTGCGGCTTCAGACAAACCGCGCTCCGCTCACGAACGGTTCAGGGTCTCAATTCATGCGCATTCGCGAAACGGGGCTTCCCATGAACCGACGTTCGGTCGGGCAGCGGCCTCCGGCCGCGCCGCCCTGGGGAAGACGCGGTTCCACCCGACCCCAACGACGCTGAGGGCCGACGTGGAAGTCGGCCCTCCCATCAACGGCCAATTCGAACAACCCCCCGCGCACCGGGCCCAACCCCGGCGTTCGGAAGAAGCCGAGCTTGGCCCGCTCTCAATACGTCCGGATGGAAGCCGTCCGTTGGAAATCCGCGAAGCTGAGTTTGCCTTTGGCAAAGGCGTCCACATCCGCCTTCCGGACGCGAATTGTCAGCGTGCTGCGCAATCCCGCCCACCTCCCCGCGAGCGAAGCGCGCGGGTCTGGTTCCCCGTTGGGCAGGGTGGGCACCGGCTCGCCGTCCGGTGTTTCGAGGTAAGGGCCCAGCATCTGGTTCGATTCCGCGCCTTGCGCCGCGCGGGTGCCACTCCCCGTCACGACCACCGTGATCCATTCGTCGGATTTGAGATGCCGGATGTGGGTCGCGTTTTTCAGGGCTTCGAGCAGATGCTTCTTGAGCGCTTCGATCTTTTCCGAGTCGTACTGGGGCGGAGGCGTGCCGACCGTTCCCCCGTAGCCGAATCTCACGCGCATGGCATTGAGCGCGCGCATTGCCTGCTGCGCTTGCAGCCCGGGCCCGCTGGGCGGCCCGTAGAGTTCGCGCTTGGTCTGCTCCCAGGTGGTGTCTGGCGGCGCCTCGGGTTTCTGGGCCTCCTTGACCGGCGATGGCGGCAACAACGGCATCCGGACTTGCAGCAGGAACAAGGCGCCGTAGCCGTCCAGGTAAGCACTCTGAAAACGCTGGTCGCTACCCAGCGCGGAAACCGCAATGCCCAGGGCAAAATTCTGCGCCTCGACACTCTCGCCCTCGGCCAACGCCTTGGTCAAGATGCGCGACATCACCGACAGGTCTTCCTGGATTTCACCCAGCGTCGTCGGGTTGCTGTCCGAGACACGCACGATCAACGGCGGCGCCAGGTTATGCGGGCTCGCCGAAAATATTCCGCCACCCATTCCCCCGCCTATGCCGCCGCCCATTCCCCCGCCGCCGGAGATTCCACTTCCGCCGGCCGCCATCATTCCACCTACGCCGCCCGCCATGCCAGACACTACAAGGTTCGCAGCGGGCTGGCCCGGCGCCGCGGGCGTTGTCGGCGGCTCAGGCGCCTCCGGCAGAACGCCCGCCCGGGCCACACCGCCGGAGATGGCCGACGGCGGCTGCGCCTGGGCCAGGAGCAGGGCGCGTTGCGCTTGCGCCAGAGCCACGGGCACTTGCGCCCGCGCCAGTTCGAGGGCGCGCTGGGCGCGTTCCAATTGCTCCGTTACTCGGGCAACTTGCTGATGCGCGTTTCTGGATTGCAGTTGGACCTGTGCGACGGCGGCCCGCGTGGCCTCGAGCGCCACTGCCGCAGCCGGTGGCGGCGGCGCGTCCGCCGAATATGCGGCGACCAGGCAACCGGCGCTCAAGCAAAGAGTGGTGGAGATCAGATGTTTCATAGGGATTACCTTTCGTTTTCTTTCGGAAGTTCACTGGCGTCGCTTCGCCGAGGTTCGTTCTGACGGTAGGCTGCCAATTGGCCGATCTCCTGCTGGGCGCGGTCCAGGCGGCCTTCGGCCACGACCGCCACGGTCTCGAGGTCCTTCCGCAAGCGAGCGTAATCGGCCAAGCGCCGCTGATCAACCTCTTGGAACAGGGCGAGCATGGCCTGGTGGTCCTCGGCTCGAGTCGCCTGGTAGGACCGAACGAAATTCGTGAGCCAGCGGCGCCCCTGCGCGTTCGCCGCCAATTGTTGGAACTCCCCGCGCAGTTGCCGGCGAAACTCATTGGTCAGTCCCGTCGGATTGGCGGCCAGCGCGGCCTGCCAATCGGCCGCCCATTCCTGCTGCAACTGCTGCCGGAGGCCGGGCAGCAACTCCGCGCGAACCTGACCGAGATCGGGGCCGGCCGACAATCGTCCCAGCCCGAACCCGAGCCCGAGCACCAACACGGCCGCCACGCCCCACTTGACCAGCGGCCCGATCGATCCAAACCCGCGCGCCGCTTTGGGCAGGACCCAGCGATCCAGTCCGCGCATCGTGGCGCGCCAGGCCTCGAGGTGGGCCCGGCATTCCGGGCAGGTGGCCAGGTGCGCCTCCAGTTCGGCGCGCGGTCCCGGGGTCAGTTCCCCGTAAAGGTATTCCATCCAACGTTCACAATCGGGGTGATTCATATGAGGATCCTCTTTCGTGTCCATTCGCATCCATTCGTGTCCACTCGTGGTTCATCCGGTCTGAGGCCGCGCCCGGGAATCTCCTCGTCGAGCCGCGGCTTCAGCCAGCGGCCCAGTTGGCTCAGGCCCTCGGCCATGCGCGATTTCACCGTCCCTTCCGGGATCGCCAGGACATCGGCGATTTCCCGGAACTTGAGCCCTTCATAATGCCGAAGCACGACCACGGTGCGATGGTTCTCCGGGAGCTTGAGCAAGGCCTGGCGCACCAACTCCGCCCGCTCCGCTTCCATCATGCGACAGTCCGGGCCGGGCTCGTCGGCGACAACTTCCTTGAGAGCCCCTCCGGCCTGCTCGCCGTCGGTTTCGAACGGCACCAGGTCCCGCCGCTTGACCCGCCGCAGTTCGTCGTAGCAAAGGTTCAACGCGATTCGCCACAAGTAAGTCGAGAATTTCCCGGCCGGCCGATAGTCCTTCCGGCGCGCGAACACGCGGGCGAAGGCCTCCTGGGCCAGGTCCTCGCCGCGGTGCAGGTCACCGGTCATGCGCGCGCACAGGTTGCGAATCGGTCCCTGCCAGCGCTCCACCAGCCGGGCGAAGGCGTGCGGGTCGTCCTGCGTCTGGACGCGCCACATCGCCTGCTCATCGGTGATCGCGAACAGCGACCGGGGAAAAAGGTTGCCCATAGGTCTTGGCTGCTGAAGGTTAAACGCTGGCGCGGGCCATTTGGTTCGAAAAAAGTTGCCGCGGTTGCGCAGGAGACAGGGCCAGGAGGCGGAATCGGTCGGAGCCGGCACGCCCGCGTCTTGGACCGCGGCGGTCCTCCGCCGCTTTGCCAGGGACCCAACTCCACCGCCAAGC
>JAGWYX010000626.1 GCA_018969165.1 Verrucomicrobiota bacterium | reverse complement strand
CCCCACTTGGACGCCAGCGTCGCCGACAATTGCACGATCAAGCCCTCCCGTCCTACCGACGCCCCGGTGCTGATGCTCAGCAACGAGGAGATCACCTTGACCAGCCCGCTGCGAAACGGCAGCCGGCCGTCGCCCGCCACCACCACCTCCAGCAGGTTGGTGCTCCCTTGCCGGCCGATAAACCGCGGCGCCAGGTAGAGCACCAATCCAGCGGCCAATCCCCCCAGCGTCGGCGCCAGCAGCCGCTGCCACCACACCAGCATCTCCGCCACTTCTCCCGGGTCCCCCGTGTGCTTCAACACAAATCGCTCGACCGATTCGTTGCTGAGGTGAAAGGCCAGGTTGGCGAACCCACCCAGAATGCCGACCCCACCGGCCAACAGCAGGTGCACGGCCTCCTCGCTCAACCGGAGCCGCTCGCGAATCCGCAGGGCCTCCTGCCAATGCCGCTGAAAAAACTCCCGCGCCGTGGCGGTGAGGCGTTCGACCGTCTTGGGCAAGGACATCACGGCTGGTGATGGGAACTGGGTAAATGGTTCCCGCTGACGACAAGTTTCACTTCGTATTGACTTTAGCCTGCATCACGCAAAATTTCTACGTTGCCGCTCGCCCGGACACCAGCGCGGAATTCTCGACGCGGGTCCGACGGGCGGTTGGCAAGGGAGCCAAATTTTCCTTTGCGCCGCTTCCTTCGATTCCGCATCATCTTCGCATGGGCATGCGAAGACTGGCGCGGGAGCGCGCGCTGCAGTTTCTGTTCCAGTATGATCTGAACCCGTCCGACCCCTTGGACGAGGCGTTGCGTCAGTTTTGGGAGACCCAGCGTTTGGTGGCCGCCCTCGAGCAAATGGCGCGGGCAACCTGGGGGCAACCGGTCGAGGTGGCGGCGCCCACGGCCGAAGAGACCACCATGCAGGCCTTTGCCGACACCCTGGTGCGCGGCACCCTCGAACATCGCGAGGAAATCGATGCCCACATCCGCCGCCACGCCCGCAACTGGGACCTCCACCGGATGGCCGTCGTCGATCGCAACGTCCTGCGCCTGGCCATCCACGAAATGCTCCATCGCCCGGACATCCCGCCGGTGGTGAGCATCAACGAGGCGGTGGACATCGCCAAAAAATTCTCGACCGAAGACAGCGGCAAGTTCGTCAACGGCATCCTGGACAAGGTCAAAGGCGAGTTGATGCGCCCGGCCCGGACCATCGAATGAAGGCGGCTGATCTCCATCTGCACACCCGCTTCTCCGACGGCACCTATGCCCCCGACGAACTGGTCGGCCACGCCCAACGGCACCAGTTAGGTGCCCTGGCCCTGACCGATCACGACACCGTCGAAGGCTGCGAACCCGCCGCCGCCGCCTGCCGCCCGCTGGGGATCGAGTTCATCGCCGGCACCGAGTTGACCGCCGAATGGGAAGGCAACGAACTGCACATCCTCGGTTACTTCATCGACACCCACGACGCGCTGCTCCTGCGTGAATTGGCCAGGTTCCAGACCGTACGCCAGGACCGCATCCGCGAGATGGTCGCCCGCCTCAATCAACTCCACATCCCGCTGCAGGCCCAGACCGTCTTCGCCCTGGCCAACTGCCGCTCGCCTGGCCGGCCCCATGTCGGGCGGGCGCTGGTCCAGGCGGGCTACTGCGTCAACCTGGACGAGGCCTTCGACCGGTTCCTGAAAAAGAACCGGCCCGCCTGGGTGCCCAAGTGCAAAATCTCCGCTCTCCACGCCATCGAGTTGGTCCACCACGCCGGCGGCCTGGCGGTCATGGCGCACCCGGGCCTCAATCGCACCGACGGCGTTATCCCCGAGTTGGTGGCGGCCGGGCTGGATGGCCTGGAATGCTTCCACACCAAACACAACCCCGCCACCACCGAGCACTACCTCCAGTTGGCGGCCCACTTTCACCTCCTGGTCACCGGTGGCTCCGACTGCCACGGCATGAGCAAAGGCAAACCTCTCATCGGCTCCGTCAAACTTCCTTATCCCTACGTCGAACACCTCAAAGCCCGGCTCGCGGAAAAACGCCCCGCGCCCGGCCCCGGGCCGGCCGCCCCGGCCGATGCCCTCCCCCCGCCGTCCTGAAGGCCATGGGGTTGTTCCAGAAATTCCGGGCCGGCCTGCAAAAGACCCACAGCCGCCTGGCCCACGAACTCAAACGCATCGTCACCCGGTCGCGGAAACTGGATGCCGCCGCGGTCGAGGAACTGGAGGCCGCGCTGATCGCCGCCGACCTCGGCCTGGCCACGACCGGCCGGATCGTCGCCGCGGTCAAACGGAATTACGAGACCCAGGGGCCGGCGGGCACGGACGTGTTCGCCATCGCCCAGACCGAGGTGGTCGAGAGTCTGTCCGCCGAGCGCGGCGAACTCCAGCGCGCGCCGCAAGGCTTGACCGTGGTCTCGATCGTCGGCGTCAACGGCACCGGCAAGACCACCACGGCCGCCAAGCTCGCCCACTGGGTCGGGACGCGCGGCCACCCGGCCGTGCTGGCCGCCTGCGACACCTTCCGCGCCGCGGCGATCGAACAGCTCAAGCTTTGGGGCCAGCGCCTCCAGGTCCCGGTCGTTGCCGGCGGCTACGGTTCCGACCCGGCCGCCGTCGCGCACGACGGCGTGGTCGCCGCCCAGGCGCGCCAGGCCACTTACCTGTTTATCGACACCGCCGGCCGGCTGCACACCAAGCAGAACCTGATGCAGGAACTGCAAAAGCTCCACCGGGTGGTCGGCCGCAAACTCCCGGGGGCCCCGCACGAGGTGCTGCTGGTCCTCGACGCCACCACCGGCATGAACGCCCTGAACCAGGCGCGCGAGTTCAACAAGGCCGTGCCCCTGAGCGGCCTGATCGTGACCAAGCTCGACGGCACCAGCAAAGGCGGCATGGTCGTCGCCATCCAAAACGAACTCCACCTGCCCGTCAAGTTCATCGGCCTGGGCGAACAACCTGCGGACCTCCAACCGTTCGATCCCGCCGAATTCGCCGCCGCCTTGCTCGCGGAATGAAACCAATCGTCGATCCGATGCGCCTGGCCTTGCGCCTGGCCCGCCGCGGCTACGGCGCGACTTCGCCCAACCCGATGGTCGGGGCGGTGTTGCTCCAGCGCGGCAAGGTCATCGGCCGCGGCTGGCACCGGCGCGCCGGCCTGCCGCACGCCGAAGTTGAAGCCCTGCGCGACGCCACGCGCCGCGGACAGGCGACCCGGGGCGCAACCCTTTACGTCACGCTCGAGCCCTGCTCGACGCGCGGTCGCACCCCTCCCTGCACCGCGGCCATCCTGGCCGCCGGCATCCGGCGCGTCGTGATCGGCGCGATCGACCCCAATCCCGGACATCGTGGCCGCGGACTGGCCCTCCTCAAACGCGCGGGCATCCAGGTCGTCGGGCCGGCCGAAGATC
>JAGWYX010000625.1 GCA_018969165.1 Verrucomicrobiota bacterium | reverse complement strand
TCCTGGCGGCCCAAAAAGAGCCTCGCCTTGGTCGAAAGCACCGACGGCATCCATTGGAACGAGCCCAGGATCGTCCTTGGGCCCAACCCGGCAACGTCATGGGAGGCCGACGTGAATCGGCCCGTCGTCGTGCAGCGGGCCGATGGTTATCACCTCTGGTACACCGGCCAGGCACGCGGACATTCGTGGATCGGCTATGCCTCGAGCCCCGACGGCGTGCATTGGACTCGAGTCAGTCCGGAGCCGGTGCTCTCGCCCGAGCAACCGTGGGAAAAGGTCGCGGTCATGTGCCCGCACGTCATCTGGGACTCCAAGTTGAAGCTCTTCCGCATGTGGTACTCCGGCGGCGAACAATACGAGCCGGACGCCATCGGTTACGCCACCAGCGCGGATGGACTTCGTTGGACCAAGTTACCCGCGAACCCGGTCTTCCAAGCGGACCCGCGCTCTCCGTGGGAACGGCACAAAGTCACCGCCTGCCAGGTGATCCCGCGCGGACACTGGTATTACCTGTTCTACATCGGCTTCCGCGACGTGAACCACGCGCAGATCGGCCTGGCTCGCTCGCGCGACGGTATCACCGGCTGGCAGCGCTTCCCCGACAACCCGATCCTCGCACCCGGACCCAACCAGTGGGACGCCGACGCGTGCTACAAGCCGTTCGCGATCTTCGAGGGCCGGCGGTGGCTGCTATGGTACAATGGCCGTCGCGGGGGCGCCGAACAGATTGGCCTGGCCATTCACCCCGGCCGGCGCCTGTTTTGAACCCGGCGAGGCGCGCAAAGGGAACGGACCAAGCAATGGGGGAAAAGAATCCGGCGCGGGACCGCTGGCTGGGGTAAGATGCGCTCATGACCGCGCACAACTATTCAGGTAGGGACGGCGCGCTGCGTCGTCCGCGCCGTGGCAGAGTCAGGGTGGGGGCGAGGTGCCGCTGCTACTCGGTTTATGGGAAGCCGCCTTTCGCGATGGCAAATGCCACGCGACCATGAACCTGCTCGTGATTGGACCGCGGCCTGTCCCAAGCCGCAGCGCGTGCCGGGCCGCTGCGGGGTGAGGCCAGCCCGCGGTCCGGTTGATGGCAAGGTGCCGCGGTCCCTCGACCGTGCGTCGAGACCACTCACTTGGTAGGGCGGCGCTGCCGCGCCGCCGGGCCAGGCGGCAGCTCCGCCCTACCGTCGGGTGATTCATGGGGGCGTGAGCCGGTCCGGAGGGACACTGAGTTCTCAATGGCTCGCACCACCTTCAGCCCATGCGTGGTCATCCGGTCGGAGGCGCGTCAGGCTGAAGTCTTACTCGGGAAGTTGACTTCAACCGGGAAAGTTTCCAGATTCGAAAACGTGAAGGCCATGAAACGATTTGCGACCATCACGGTGATCGGCAAGGACAAGACGGGGGTTGTGGCGCGCGTGACGAGTTTTCTATTCGAGCAGCAGGCCAATATCGAGGCGCTGGAGGAACAGGTCACGCGCGGCCAGTTCAGCATGACGCTGCAGGCCTCCTGGAGTGGCCAGCAGTGGAACGCCGAGACGCTGCGGTCCGGCCTGCGACGGTTGGCCGGCGACTTGAGCATGGAAATCAAGCTGCGCCTCACCGAACCGCACCGGCTGCAGCGCGCCGCGCTCTTCGTAACCCGCGAGACGCATTGCCTGGAAGGCCTGCTCGCCGCATTTCGTGCCGGTCGGCTCCGGGCCGAGCCCAAGTTGATCCTGTCTAATCGGCAGGAACTGGAGCCGCTGGCGCGCCGGCACCGGATCGAGTTCGTGCAGGTGCCGTGGCTGGACCGGGCCCAGGCCGAGGGACGCGTCCTGGCGTTGCTGGAGGAGCACCAGATCGATTTTGTGGTGCTGGCGCGGTTCATGAAAATCCTCTCCCCCAACTTCGTGTGGCGCTACAAGAACAAAATCATCAACATCCACCCGTCCCTGCTGCCGAGCTTTCCCGGCGCCCAGGCCTACCGGCAGGCTTACGAACACGGCGTCAAAATCATCGGCGTCACCGCCCATTTCGTGAGCATGCACCTCGATGAAGGCCCGATCATCGCCCAGGCCAGCTTCCCCGTGCGGCCCCGGATGACGCTCAAGGACATCGTTGACGCCGGCCAACGACTCGAGACCCGAGTGCTGGTTCGGGCGGTGAAGTTGTATCTGGCGCGGCGCCTGGACGTTTACTGGGGTGTCGTCAAGGAAGTGTAAGCAACCGGCTTTTTCCAGATCGGCACCACGCGCTTCATTTCGTCGATGAGGAATTGGCAGGCGGCGAAGGCCTCGCCGCGGTGCGGCGCGATAATCTCGACCCACAGGGACGGCTCGTTGACCGGTACCACGCCCAGGCGATGGACCAACCTCACCGACTCGACCGGCCAGCGCTTTTCCAGTTCGTCGAAGAGCCGGGCAAACTGGTGCTGGGCCATCGGCTGGAATGTCTCGTACTCGAGCGCGGCGATGGCCTGGCCCGCCTCGTCCACGCGCACCACGCCGACGAAGCAGACGACGGCGCCCATTCCGCGGGACATGGTTCGCTGCTCGAGCAGCGTGGCCTCGTCAATCCGGCTGGTGGTCAGGACCAATTCGCGTTTCATAGGTCGATTGGAGGAGCCGAGTTCCGGAGGCCGGTCCCGCTCATCCTCCTTGAACGGGTGGGAACAGCGCCACTTCGTCGCCGTCCTGGAGCATGTAATCGGGCTTTTGGTATTCCACGCCGACGGCGATCAAGGTGGCGCGCTGCATGGGGGCGAGCTTCGGGAAGCGGACGTAGAGGTGCCGCAACAAGTCGGCGATCGTGCTGCCCGGGGGCAACGCCGCGAAGGCCCGGGCGCACCCGGTCAAATCCTTGAAGTAAGAATAGAAGTCGATCTGCACGCGCATGGCTAGAGTCCTTGAATCGTGAGATTTGCTGGCCTCAAGTCAAGTTTTGGCCTCGCTTTCGCGGTCTGCCTCTCTCCCTTCAAGGAGTCTATGAGCGAGGCGCGCAGAGCGAACGGACGAAGGAAACGGAGCATCGAAGGTGCATGGCAAAGGTGACATGAGGCCTGAGGCGACGCCTCGCTAGGGTGCGCGGACGCCGGCATGGCCGAGCTGCTCGCGGATTTCGCGCGCCAGGGTTGATTTGGGGTCCACGCTCAAGCCCCATTCCCAGACCTGGACCGCCTGGTCCTTGTGCTTCTCGCGCTTCAAGACCTGGCCGTGCAGCAAGGCCACGGTCTGCACCAGGTCCGGGCTGAACGCCGCCGGTTTGGGCCGCACCTTGTCCCAAAGCCATTCGAGGTCGGCCTTCACGGTCGGCTCCCGCCCCATGAACCTGGGCATGTGAAAATTATTTTCGGCGCGCACGACGCGGACTTCGACGTTGTCCGGCGCCATCGCGACGGCGGCATCCATTTCCTTGATCCCGGCATGGGCGTAGGACAGCC
>JAGWYX010000624.1 GCA_018969165.1 Verrucomicrobiota bacterium | reverse complement strand
ACCGGCAAGCAATGGGCAGAGGTTCCAGAGCCGGTCCAGCGTGTTGGCGGCCGACACGGTGAGAGGCAACCAGTAGGTTGAGGCGTGGGGATCGAGAGGAAACTGACGGGCCAGGGCGACGCGTTCCGGGCTGAGCCACTGGACCAACGGTAGGGGAAGCGGGACCAGCGAAACCAGCAGCAGCGCCAGCGCCGACCATTTCAACCAGGACGGGACAACGGGTTGGATGAATCCGCCGATTTGCTCGGAGAGCAGCAGCCAGCTGGAGGCGAGCAAAGCGGCGATCACCACCTGTCCCAGGGGGGTGACCGCACCGGCGAACCACGGCGCGATCAGGAGGCTCAGCAGCCACGGCGAGTGACGCCACCAGCGCCGGTTCGAGCGTTCAGCCTGCATCACCCACGGTTTTGGGGCCGGCGAGTGTGGACACGGCGGGATTCCGGCCCGGCATGGCCCGCTGGTTCAGGAGGCGCGGTGGGTGCTGTCCGCGCCGGCCTCCTGGTCGGCGGGATTGGTGCCGCACGGGGAGGGGGCCGAGGACCCGGTCGGTTGCGATCGCGCGAGGGTTTCGGCGACCTTCTTTTGTTTACGGGCCTCGTAGTCCTGCTGGGAAATCAAACCGCCGTCCAGGAGTTGCTTCAGATAGCGGATCTGGGTGTCCAGGGCTTGCGGCTCCGGATTCGTGGCCGGTGGTGTCGGGGGCGAGTTCAGGGGTTCGGACGGCGGTGTGGACAATGGGCTCAATTGACCGGGCCGCTCTTGGCCTGGAGCTGGGACCGCGGCGCGGGCATCGAGCTGAGGCTGAGGCGAAGAGCTGCCGGCGGGGGCGCCTGTCCGGGGGGGAACCGAGGCGGCTGGCTGGGTGCCGGGCGAGGTTTTGAGGCCCGTGCGCCGGGCTTTGAACGACTGCAATTTTGCCTCTTCCTCGGCGATGATCGCGGCGTGGGAGGCCAGCTCGCCGGTGCGGATTTTGGCCTGGGCCTCGATGGAGATGGTGGTGGTGGCCTCGGTGCGTTGGCGGCGCGGGGTGGCCATTTTGGCGGGGGGGCTGACCTCGCCCGAGGGGCGGGAGGCGGGAGCGGGCTGTTCCTTGCTGTAGTAGGCGTGGTAATAATTGCTGTAATAGTAATAGGGATTGTCGGGGGTAATGCCATTGAGCACGATTCCCAGGATGGGGAAGCCGCGTTGGCGGACGGCCGCCAGGGCGTTCTTGGCAAAGCGCATCGAGGTTTGGCCGGACTTGACGACGAAGATCAGGCCGTCGGCCAGGTCCACCAGCGAGAAGGTGTCGTCGAGCGAGGTTAAGGGCGGGCAATCGAAGATGATGTAGTCGAAATCCTTTCGGACATCGGCGATCAACTCGCGGGTGACCGGGCCGATGAGCAATTCGCCGGGATTGGCGGGAATCTGGCCGGTATGGACGACGCGCAGGGTATTGATCTCGGTGGGCCGGACCACGTCGGTCCAATGTTCATGGCCGGTGAGCACTTCGGAGAGGCCGGGTTCGCGCGGGTGGTCGAAAAAGGTATGGGTGTTGCCGCGCCGGAGGTCGGCATCGAGCAACAGGACGCGATGACCGGCATTGGCCAGGGTGGCGGCGAAGTTGACGGTAAAGGTGGTTTTGCCGTCGCCGGGCACCGCGCTGGAAACGAGCATGACCTTAACGGTGGTATCGCGGGAGCCGAACTTGATGGCGGAGCGGACGCCGCGGATGGACTCGGCGAACATATTGTGATGTTCCAGTTTGGTGACCAGGAGGCGTCCGTCGCGCATGGCGGCGCTGTTCATCTGGGGAATCTGGCCCAGGACCGGTTCCTCGAGTTCGGCCTCGATGTCCTCGGCCAGGTCCATCCGGTCATCCAGGCGGTGGAGGAGATAGACGATGGCGCTGCCGAGGGCCAGGCCGACGAGCAGGCCCTGCCAGAGCATGCGGGCACGCCGAGGTTCATAGGGCAGCGGGTTGCCGAGTCCCCGGGCGATGGGCTCGATGGTGTCTTCGGTGGTGCTGGTCAAGTCGATCTTGAGCTTCTCCTGCCGGTAATTCTCCAGCGCGTTCTTGATCATGGTCTCCTTTTCCTGGAGCTGACTGTACTGCTGCTGGATGTCCTGGGCGTGGAAGGCTTCCTTTTTGTATTCGTCGATCATCGGCAGCCAGGTCTTCTCTTCGAGGGCCAGGGCCTGAATCCGGGCCTTGCGGCGACGGTCAATCTGGTCGAGCTGGTTCTGGACCTGTTGATGCAGGGTGTCGATCTCGGCGCTCAACTCGATCCAGCGCGGATGGGCCGGTTTGAGGAAAGCGCTCAGGCGGTCCAGCTCGGCCTGCTTGAGTTTGAGTTGGCTTTGGAGGTCGAGGTAGCGGTTGTCGCTGAACATTTCCAGGGAGTCGGTGGGGGCTGAATTATCGGCCGCAGGCTGGTTGGAAGGGGATTTGACGGGCCGGGGCGGCGGGTTCTTGGCGAGCGCCCCCTCGGCGATTTGCTCGCGGCTCATGCCCTGGAGGAGTTCCCGCTCCTGCTTGGTTGCCTCATAGCGGTGCTGCAGCTCACTCAGGCGCGCCTGGGCTTCGTCGCCGGCGGCCTTGGCATTGGCGATATTGTTGGTGCGCCGGAACTCGGTCATTTGCTTGTTGATATCGTCCCATTGTTTCTCGAGGCGGGCGATTTGCTGCGAGGTTTCCTTGGCAGCCTCGCTGACGACGCCGCCCATGACTTCGGTTTTGTACTCGACGAAGGCGTCGGCCCAGGCGCGGGCGAATTGCTTGGCGAAGTTCAGATCGGTGCTCCGGACCGTCATCACGAAGGTCGAGCCGCGGTCGGTGCTGGTTTCGACGCTATACCAGGGCGGGCGTGCCGGGGGGGTGGTGTATTCGCGGAGGCGTTCGAGGACCTTCTTCATCACCGCCTCATTCTTCATCAGTTCGAGTTGCCGGTCGTAGTAGTTGTTGAGTTCCTCCTGCACGCGGGGTCGGCTGGTTTCCAGCCGTGGGGCGATGGTGAGCTTGGACCAGGCCATGAAGCGGTCCGGGGTGGTGAAGGCCTTGTAAGCGGTGTAACCGCCGCCGGACAGGGTGCACAAGGCGATGATCCACCAGCGCTGGCCGACGAGCTTAAGGTAGCGCCGCAGGTGGATCGCCACGTTGATCCGATCCATCAGCGAGGTGCCGGGGACCGGGGCGGGCGGGACTGCGTTTGGGTTGGGGGCGGCCATGCGTTCAGAGGGCGATGCCTTTTTCGGGCACCTCGACGATGTCCTTGTCCTGCAGGATGAGGTCTTTGGCCGGATCCGGTTTGTCCAGCAGGCTCTTGACGTTGATCTCGTGGATTGAGGTCTTTTTGGTGATGGGATCGACGCGGGTGACTTTGACCTTTTTGAGGTTGGCGAAGTCGCTGTAGCCCTTTTGGAGAATGGCCTGGGTGACG